>DATKKJ010000121.1 GCA_035543055.1 Terriglobales bacterium
TGGCATCTTCGCTGCCGTCGTCTACTTTTTTGTGGCGGCGGCAGCCCTCAGGGAACCACTCGGAGCCATCCTCCTGGGGGCAACGGCGGGAACAGAAGCATGGTTGCTGAGGCGATGGTTTCGACCGGATTTTCCCGAACATCCACCTGGAGCTTGAAATTGATGAACTCGGGGACAGACGGGACGTTCCCTTTCTTTTCTGGCGACTCCGACAGGCGGGTGGCCCAGACCAGCTGGTTTTGCTCGTCTGGGAACGAGTCTAAGCTGCCGCTCCAAAGAAAGTTCTAAAATCGTCCACTAGGGCCGACCACTTTCGATCTGAAATCTTCACAATCCGCAAGGTGCTTGCGCCGGCTGCGCGATGGTGAGCAGAATTGGCCGTGTGCCCACCGGACTGAGGCGCTATTACGGGACGGGACAACTGCACTACATCACCGGCAGTTGCTATCGGCGAGGGGTATAGTGACGGCAGTGCGCCTGGCTCTCCTGTTTCTGCTGTTTCTTGTGTCAGCGGTACCCGCCTGCGGGCAAAGGCCCAAACTTCCGCAGACTCAGCCCGCCCAGCGTCTGGAGCGGTTACTGAACGCGTTCAACGGCGGCACTGCCGATGAAATCCGCTTCTTCATTGCCGATAACTATTCCGAGGCAGCCCTCAAGCAGCGTTCGGCGGAGGAGCGCACGCGCACCTACCTTGAGCTTCACCGCAACACCCATGGGTTCATCCTCCGCAGCATCGACGGATCTACCGCAGCCGAAATTATCGCTGTCGTCCAGACCCAGCTCACCGGCGAGTGGTATCGCATAAGCTGTTCAGTCGAGCCGCAGAAGCCGTACAAGATTACCGGCGTGCTGTTCTCTCAGATTCCCACTCCGCCCAAGTTCGCCGCCAAAGGCAAGCTCTCTGACGAAAACATCGCTCAGCAGGCCCACGGCTACGCCGAGAGATTGGTCAAAGCCGGGATGTTCAGCGGCGTAGTGCTGGTCGCGCGCGGCAGCCGGCCCATTCTCGCGCAGGCCTACGGCAACGCGGCGCGTTCTCGTGCCACCGTAGATACTCCCTTTCCCTTGGCGTCCATCACTAAGACGTTCACCGCCGTCGTTATCGGCCAACTAGTGGACCAAGGCAAGCTGTCGTTCCACAACCCAATCGGCAAGTTTTTCCCGAGCTATCCCGGTGAAGCTCGCGAGAAAATCACCCTTCATCACCTGCTCACCCACTCGGCGGGGCTGCCTGGCTTCCTTGACCCCAAGGAGCAGGCGGACTTTAGGCGTCTTGGCCTCCGCACAGTCGCCCAATGGGTGAGTTACATCGGTAGCAAGCCGCTGGCCTTTGCCCCGGGACAGGGATTCCAGTACAGCAATGCCGGATACATACTGCTCGACGCTGTCATTAGCGTGGTTGCCGGGAACCCGGCCGAATATCGTGCGCAGCACCTCTTCCACCCCCTCGGGATGAACCAAACCACCTCGAATGACTCGACCGCTAATGACCTACTCAGGTTTTCTGTAGGGTTGCGCAGCGGCAAACTGCTTTCACCCGGCACTCTATCGCTGATGACTTCGCCGCGTGTGACGACTAATGATCCCAGCGTCCGCTACGGTTATGGCTTGGAAATAGAGGACATCAACGGTGTGCGCGTGATTGGCCACCCGGGTGGTGGCGCAGGAGCGAGCGCTCAGCTCGATATGTATCCTGACCTCGACATCACGGTGGTGGTGCTCTCCACTATGCCTCGTGGTGCCGCTCAGCACATCTCTAATAAACTCCGCGACTTGATCACTCAGCGATAGCGGAGGTGCTCCCATCCACGCACCTGCCTGCCGCCGATCTTGCCACGTTATCTCCGCCTAGGAGAATCATAGCTCCCTGTCTGGGAAGAGGTCTAAGCTGCCACACCGAGGAAAGTTCTAAAATCGTCCACTAGGCCGACCATTCTAGAGGGGCCTTCGGCTCCGCCTCAGGATTTCGAACTGCGGTCTCCCGCCCGTTGAGGCCGTCTCCCCGACCATTCCTTCTTCCTTTATCCTCGAGCTGTGAGAATGCGGGGATCGCCGGCGCCGCCAGCCTGCTGTGCGATGCACACCGGTAGCTGGCGCTCCGATCAATGCCGTGGGGGAGCCCCTTCGACGACCGGCGCGCCCAGGACATCGGCGGCGGCGTCCATGCCGGTGTGCACGCAGTCGGGGACGCCGATGCCCTTGTAAGCGTTCCCGGCAAGGCTCAGGCCGGGCAGCTCGCGGCGCAGGCGCTCGATGGCCGCGACCCGGTCCAGGTGTCCGACCGCATATTGCGCCATGGCGCGGTTCCAGCGATAGATGCGAGTGAAGCGGGGCTGGGCGTCGAGGGCGATGATCTGCCTCAGCTCGCGGGTCACGGTCGAGAGGATCTCGGCGTCGGACAGGGAGAGCACTTCCTTGTCCCGCGTGCCTCCTAGGAAAACACGCAGCAGGCGCTTGTCGGGCGGCGCGCGGTGCGGGAATTTGTTGTGCACATAGGTGCAGGCGCGCATGCGCTTCTTCTCGCTCCAGGGAACGAGGAAGCCGAAGCCCTCGGGCTCGCGGGCGAACTGGGCGGCGTCGTAGCCCAGCGCCACGGTGACTGACGAGCTGTAGGGGATCTGGTCGAGCGTGGCGGCCAGGCGCGGATTGGCTTCGTGCAGCAGGGCGCCGGCAATGTAGGCAGGCGTGGCCAGGATGACGTGATCGTAAGGCTCGGAGCCGCCGCCTTCTTTGAGCGCCAGCCATTCCTGACCCCGGAGCGCAAGCCCACGCAGGGGCGTGGAGAGCCGGATGGCGCGCCGGTCGAGTCCGGCGGCGACGGCGTCCACCAGCTGCTGCATGCCCTCGCGCATGGAGCTGAAGAGCGCCTTGCCGCGGCGCTCGGAGCGCGGCGCCTGGGCCAAGGCGGCTTTCATCCGGCTGCGCGCCTTCAGCATGCCGCGGCTCAGGCTGCCGTACCTGGCTTCCATCTCGACGAAACGGGGCAGCACCGCGCGGACGCTGAGGGAATCGGCGTCGCCGCCGTACACGCCGGAGAGCAGCGGGTCGGCCAGGCGATCCACCACCTCATCACCATAGTGACGCGCCACGAAATCGGCGGCCGATTCGTCGCCGTCGGGCGGGCGGGGACGCGACAGCAGCTCGCCGGCCATCCGCATCTTGGTGGCCCAGGAGAACAGCGAGGTGAAAACGGTGGGAAGCAGCTTGGTGGGAACCATGAACATCAGGCCGTCGGGCATGGATACCAGGCGGCCATTCACCAGGATGAAGGTCTTGCGGGCGTCGTCGTTGGAGCCGACGATCTGGTCTTCCATGCCGAGGTCGCGGCAAAGGGTGTTCGCCCAGGGCTTCTCGGTGAGGAAAGAATCGGGGCCGGCCTCGATCAGGCAGCCCTCGGCGCGCTCCGACCACATGACGCCGCCGAGTCGCGGGGCGCTCTCGAACAGCGTGTACTCGACCGGCGCGCCCTTGCGGCGCTCGCGCTCCAGGTAGAACGCCGCCGCCAGACCGCTGATGCCGCCGCCGATAATGGCTACACGTTTCATGCGCAAAAACTAACCACAGAGGCACGGAGACACAGAGAGATCCATTGACTTGGGTTCCCCTGCGCCTCTGTGTCTCTGTGGTTTCATCACGATCCGAGCTGGACGAGGTTCGGTTTCTTGTCCGGTTCCAGGCGCGAGCGCACCACCTCGGCGACAGCGGCAGCGAAGGTCGGGGAATCGTTCAGCGACTCCGCCCGCCACAGGCGCATGCCCTTCTTTGCGGCATACTCGCGGAAGGCGATGTCGATGTCGTACAGGACCTCAACGTGGTCGCAGACGAAGCCGATGGGCTGCAGGAAGACGGCGCGGTGCCCCTCGCCGTGCAGCTTGTCGATCACGCTCTCGACGGTAGGGCCGAGCCACTCGCCGCCACTCATCCCCTGGCTCTGGTAGGCGAAGAACCAGTCCTCCACGTTGAGGGAAGGCGCCTGCATGGCGACCATGGCGGCGGTCTCCTTGGCCTGGGCCTCGTAGGGATCGCCTTCGTCGACGGTGCGGCGGGGCACGCTGTGCGCGGTGAAGATGACGGGGACACGCGCGCCGGCCTCGGCGCAGGCTTTTTTCCAGCCGGCCTCGAGCTTCTCGGCGAAGGCGCGGATGAGCAGCGGGTGGTCGTGCCAGTTCTCTACGAAATCCACCTGGAATGGCGGCGTGCCCAGCGATTGCCGGTAGAGTCCGACGCTGGTGCGCGAATTCTGAGGTGCCAGGCAGATGCTGATGGCCTTCTGCACGCCGTCGCGCGCCATCTGCGCCACAACTTCGGCGACGAACGGCTTCCAGTTGCGCATGCCGACGTAGGTGGGCAGGCCGGTGAGTGTCTGCACGCTCTGGCCCTGGCGCAATGTGATCTCGGTGAGGGGAGAGCGGCCGATCAGGCTGTAGCGGTGCTTGACCTCAACGACGACCGCTTCCGGCATCGGCCGGCCGCCGGTGATGCGCTTCAGGAACTCGGGCACGTCCGCCGGGGAGTCGGGGCTGCCGTGGGCGAGGAGCAGGACCGCGAGTTTGGGATTAGAGGCCAAGGCGTTTCGTCTAGAGTGTGTGGCGCGGGCGTGTCGCCCGCGCACCCGGCCGACACGGCCGGGCCACACATTCACGGTCCTTCATTGCACCACGCTGCTTATGGAGAACTCGCGCACGAATTCGACCAGCGCTTTCACGTTCTCCACCGGCGTTTCCTGCAGGATGCCGTGTCCGAGGTTGAAGATGTGTCCCGGGCGTCCGGCGGCGCGGCGCAGGACCTCGTGGGCGCGGCGCCGCAGGGTCTTCTGGTCGGCGAAGAGCAGCACCGGGTCGAG
>DATKKJ010000122.1 GCA_035543055.1 Terriglobales bacterium
TCGACGACGCGGAACTGGCCCGCGTGAACGGGCACTGTCTGCGCCTGCACCAGGTCCAGGATCTCGCCTCCCGCTACAGGTTCCTCCCGAGGGTCGAGGAGCAGATCGTCGGTGAGACGGTGGCCGCGCGCTTGGAACAGCTCTTCCTCGAACACGGCCCGCCGCTCGTGCTCAAGCGCGACAACGGCGGCACGCTCAACCAGGCGGCGGTCGATGTGGTCCTGGCCCGCTACTGGGTCATGCCGCTGAACTCGCCACGACAGTACCCGCCCTACAACGGCGGGATGGAACGCGCCATCCGGGAAGTCAAAGCGCCGCTCCGGCGGCAGCTTCATGACAGCGGCCCAACGCCCGCCGCGGAGGTGCAGCACTGGGCAGAGCGTCTCGCGTACGAGTTGAACCATCGCCCGCGCCGCGTCCTCCACGACCAAGTGGCCTGCCGAGTGTTTCAGGATGCCCGGCCTATTCTCCGAGCGTATACTCTGCGCAAGCGCCGGGAGGTGTTCGATGAGATCAACGCGCTGACGTGGACGTTACTGCGGGCGCAGGAGGTGTGCACCGAACCGGATGCCGAGAGCATCCGGCGTGTGGCAGTCGAAACCTGGCTACAGCAACACGGGGTGATCACCGTCACCCAGAACCACCGAGTGTTACCCCTTTTCCTCAAAAAAACTGCTCATAATTAGTACTACAGCGGATCTTTTCCTCTAGACAAATGAGATGGCTGCATGTAATGTAGCTGGCATTCGGGCGCGTGAGAGCGGGCGCCACCGCTTGCCGAGAGTGCACGTTGCGTTCGGGAGCCCGGGTGATCTGTCTCGTGTGGCGAGGATCGCACGCCGCATGTCGAACCCTCGTCGATCTGGCAGACGGTTACGGAGCATGCCCGACACCGCATCCCTCGACACTTCACCGATCCAGGGGGCGGTGCACACCGTGCCGCCCATCACGGTGGGCCCGGTGAGCCACTCGCTCCAGGAGCCGCTCTGGGATCGGCTGGTCCGCCGCTATCATTATCTGGGGTACCAGAAGCTCTTGGGCCATCGGCTCAAGTATTTCGCCCTCCTCCAGGGCCGGCCCGTGGCAGCCCTGTCCTTCAGCGCCCCCGCCCGCGTCCTGCGCGTGCGGGACCAGTGGATCGGCTGGTCCGCCGCGCAACGGACCGCCTATCTGGACCGGGTGGTCAACAACAGCCGGTTCCTCATCCTCCCCTGGGTCGCGGTGCAGAATCTCGCGTCGCACGTGCTCGCGCAAGCGCTGGCCCGGCTCCCCCAGGACTGGGCCCTGCGCTTCGGGACCCGCCCCTGGCTGGTGGAGACCTTCGTGGATCCGGCCAGGTTTGCCGGCACGTGCTACCGCGCCGCCAACTGGCAGCGCCTGGGCCCGACCTTCGGCAGCGGCAAGCAGGGCCGCGGCTACGTCTACCATGGCGCCGTCAAGGAGGTGTACGTCTATGCCCTAGACCCGCGCTTGCGCACCCGCATCGGCTGCCAGCAGCAGCCCGCCAGCCCCTCTCACCGTCCTCCACGGGCGCTCACCAAAATGGAGGACCTCCAGATGATTCTCCGGCATGCGGGCTGGTCGCCCACGCTGGTCCCGGGCGTCAGGCTGACCGAGGCCGAGGTGGCCCAGCTCGCCGACGCGCTCCGGCAGTTCCACGCCCAGTTCCAGGATGCCTATGGCCGGGTCGAGCACCGGCGCCTCGGCTACGCCTACCTGGCCGGCCTGTTGAGCACCACTGACGCCAAGTCCGTCGAGCCCATCGCGTTGCGGTTCCTGGATGAAGACGCCGTCCGCCCGCTCCAGCGCTTCCTGAAGGCCTACCGCTGGGACGACGCGGCGATGGCGGTCACGCACCAGGCCTTGCTGGCGGCAACGATCGCCGCCCCGGACGGCATGCTCACCGTCGACAGCTGCGAGTTCCCCAAGAAGGGCACTGAGTCCGTGGGGGTGGCCCGCCAGTACTGCGGCGCCCGGGGCAAGGTCGAGAACTGCCAGTCCGGGGTCTTCGTCGGCTACACCAGTGACCAAGGCTACGGCCTGGTGGCCAGCCAGCTCTACCTGCCGGCGAGCTGGTTTGCCGAGGATCACGCGGAGCGACGGCGCGACACCCGCGTCCCGCGCACCCTCACCTTCCAGACCAAGCCCCAGATCGCCCGGGCCCTGCTGGACCGGATCGTCCAGACCGGCCGCTTCCCGGCCGCCTGGGTCGGCTGCGATGCCACCTTCGGGTCCGACTGGGCCCTCCTGGACTGCCTGCCGGCGGGCACCGCCTACTTCGCCGGGATCCGGTCGGACACCTTGGTCTTCCGCAGCCAGCCGCGCGTCCAGGTGCCCCGCTACCGGGGGCACGGGCGCAAGCCCACGAAGCCGCGCGTTACCCGGGGGACGCCCGTGCCGGTCCGGACGCTCGCGACCGCCAACACGTGCCCCTGGACCTCGGTCGTGCTGGCGGAGGGGGCGAAGGGGCCGATCCACGCCGAGGTCGCCGCCCTCCGGGTCTACCCCTGTCGGGAGGGGCTGCCGACCCCCGCGCCGGTCTGGCTGTTCCTGCGCCGCACGGAGGACGGGCAGGTGAAGGCCGCCTTCTCGAACGCGCCGGCCGCCACGCCGCTCGCGACTCTGTGCCGCGCCGCCACCTTGCGCTGGCCGATCGAGCAGTGCTTCCAGGACGGGAAGAGCCAGGTCGGCATGGATGAGTACGAGCACCGCTCCTGGCCGGCCTGGCACCGGCACATGCTCTACGTCTTCCTGGCCCTGCACTTCCTGCTCCAGCTGCGGTTGCGGTTTAAAAAAAACGCCGGCCCTGACGCTCCCGCAAGCGCGCCTCCTCCTGGCGGCCGTGCTGCCGGGCAAGACCTTGACGCCCAAGCACGCGCTGGAACTGGTCCGTTACCATACGCGGCGGAACCACACGGCGTATCTCTCGCACCGGAAGAAGCGGCTGGCGCTGCTTCGGGAGCGTCGGTAAACGTGCGATGAAAAGATCCGCTGTAGTAATAGGTGGCCCTTCAAAACAGACGCCAGGGGAGCGTGCGGACCGGGCGATGAGGGTCGGGTCACGCCCGATCGCCTATGGATCACTCGCCGGTTAATTAGGGGCTGGTTAGGCAGGACGGACCCATAGCGGAATAGCGGATCACTTCACCAGCTGACTGCCGCATGAGGCGCTGGAGAATAGTCGTCATTTCAAGTGAATAGGCGGAGC
>DATKKJ010000123.1 GCA_035543055.1 Terriglobales bacterium
ACTGGTCCGCGATACCAAACTTCAGGACGGGAATCCCTGTACCCGCGTCACACACGTCGCCATGGAAACGCGGCGGCTCGGCCGCGGTGAGCTGACGATTACCGAGTATCGCCTGGGCGTGGACGGCAGCGAACTGCCGCCATTCCCCGGATTGGTCAGCCATTGATCCTCCAGGTCCAGCCAACAAATCCGGCTTCCGGACGATCCTATTCCCACAGGAGCCTCGGAACCCTTCGACCGGAGTGAACGCTTGAAATACATCCTTGCCTTGGACCAGGGGACCACCAGTTCCCGCGCTGTCCTCTACGATCGGGATGGCGTCATCCACGGGCTCGCCCAGCGGGAGTTCGAACAGCTTTACCCTTGCCTCGGATGGGTGGAACACGATCCGGAAGAAATCTGGGCGTCGCAGGTCGGTGTCGCCGTCGAGGCGCTGAGCCGGGCCAACGCCCGCCCGCGCCACATTGCGGCGGTGGGGATCGCCAACCAGCGCGAAACCACCATCGTCTGGGAGCGCAAGACCGGGAAACCGGTGTCGAGCGCGATCGTCTGGCAAGATCGTCGCACGGCGCCGATCTGTAAGCGGCTCCAGGATTCGGGCCTCGAAGAAACCATCCGCGCGAAGACGGGGCTGCTGATCGACGCCTACTTCTCGGCCACCAAGATCATGTGGATCCTGGAGAGCGTGAAGGGCGCGCGCGAGAAGGCGGAGCGGGGCGAACTGGCCTTCGGAACCGTGGACAGCTGGCTGATCTGGAACCTGACCAGTGGCAAGCTGCACACCATGGACGCCACCAACGCATCCCGCACCATGCTCTTCAACATTCACGAGTGCAGGTGGGACCAGGAACTGCTCGAGGCCTTCGACATTCCGGCGTCCCTGCTGCCCGAAGTCCGCGCTTCGAGCGGCGTCTATAATGACGTTTCCACCAGCCTCGCCCTCGAGGGCATTCCCATCGCGGGAGTCGCGGGCGATCAGCAGGCGGCACTGTTCGGCCAAGCCTGCTTCCGCCCCGGGATGGCCAAATGCACCTACGGCACCGGGGCGTTTCTGATGCAGACGCTGGGAAGGGAAAGCAGTGCCTCGTGCAATCGCCTGTTGACCACGGTGGCCTGGCAGCGGGACGGAGCCGTCGAATATGCAATGGAAGGCAGCGTTCTGGTTGCCGGCTCGGTGGTGCAGTGGCTGCGCGACGGGCTCGGTATCATCCGCAGCTCCGAAGACGTGGAGCCGTTGGCGCTCAGCGTCCCGGATAACGGCGACGTCTACGTGGTCCCGGCGTTCACCGGACTGGGCGCGCCTCACTGGGATCCGCATGCGCGCGGCATGATCATCGGAATCACGCGCGGGACCAAGGCGGGGCACATCGCGCGGGCCGCGCTCGAAAGCATCGCCTACCAGGTGGCGGATCTCTCCGGCGCCATGCAGCAGGACTCGGGCATCCCCATCCATGCTCTGCGAGTGGACGGCGGCGCATCACGCAACGATACGCTGATGCAGTTCCAGGCCGACCTTCTGGGAATCCCGGTGGTCCGTCCGGCGATCACAGAAACGACTTCGCTCGGCGCGGCGTTCCTCGCGGGCCTGGCCGTGGGATTCTGGAAGAACACCGCCGAAATCGAAGGGCAGTGGACGAAGGAAAAGGAGTTTCAGCCCAGGATGGGCCGCAGGCAGGTGGACAGCCTCTGTGGCCGGTGGCGGCAGGCGCTGGAGCGGTCGAAATCCTGGGGCGTGCACGCCGAAGGTGCGGCGTCTGGCACAAACGCAGAGGGAGGAACGCAATGACACGGCCGGAAATGCTGAGCCGACTCCATGCGCAGCGTGGGGAATGGGATGTAATCGTGGTGGGCGGCGGCGCGACGGGCGTCGGCGTGGCGATCGATGCCGCCTCGCGCGGGTACTCCACTCTGCTGCTGGAGCGTAGCGATTTCGGCAAAGGGACGTCCAGCCGCAGCACCAAGCTGGTTCACGGCGGCGTCCGCTATCTGGAACAGGGCAATGTCGCGCTGGTGATGGAGGCGTTGAAGGAGCGCGGGATCTTGCGCATGAACGCTCCGCACCTGGTGAGCGACCTTGCGTTCATCGTGCCCAACTATGATTGGTGGGAAGCGCCGTTCTACGGCGTGGGCCTGAAGCTCTACAACATTCTCTCGGGCAAGTACGGGTTCGGTTCTTCGACCGTTCTTTCCCGGGAGGAGACGATCGAACGGCTGCCCACGATCCGGCAGGACGGCCTGCGCAGCGGCGTGATCTATTTCGACGGCCAATTCGACGACGCCCGCCTGCTCATCAATATGGTGGCGACCGCGGCGCAACAGGGCGCCGCACTCCTCAACTACTGCGCCGTCACT
>DATKKJ010000124.1 GCA_035543055.1 Terriglobales bacterium
CAGCCCAACCTGGCGACCGAGATGGGCGAGTTGCAGGAGCGCATCACTTCGACCAAGAAAGGGTCGGTCACCTCGGTGCAGGCCATCTACGTGCCCGCCGACGACCTCACCGACCCCGCACCGGCGACCACCTTCGCCCACCTGGACGCCACCACGGTACTGAGCCGCGCCCTGACCGAGATCGGCATTTACCCGGCGGTCGATCCGCTGGCCTCGACCTCGCGCATCCTCGACCCGCGCATCGTGGGCGACGACCACTACGAGGTCGCCCAGGGCGTGAAGCGCACCTTGCAGCGCTATAAGGACTTGCAGGACATCATCGCCATCCTGGGGATCGATGAGTTGAGCGAAGACGACAAGCAGACGGTGGCGCGGGCCCGCAAGATGCAGCGCTTCCTCTCCCAGCCCTTCCACGTGGCCGAGCAGTTCACCGGGCACAAGGGCAAGTACGTGAAGATCGGCGACACGGTGAAGGGCTTCCGCATGATCCTGGAGGGCAAGCTCGACGACGTGCCGGAGCAGGCGTTCTACATGAAGGGCGGCATCGAGGAAGTGCAGGAAGCCGCCGAGCAGATGAAGAAGAGTGCGGCGGCAGCATAAGCAATCGCCGGTCGTCAGCAAGATTGGGATGGCCTGCGGCCGATGACCGAGGACCGACGACAAAGAAGATGGCAGAGACTCTCGAACTCGAAATCGTCACGCCCGACAAGAAGGTGGTCAGCGACCAGGCAGAAGAGGTCCAGATCCCCGGCAAGAAGGGCTACCTGGGCGTCCTACCGGGACACGCGCCGCTGATCACCGAACTGGCGGTGGGCGAGATCAGCTATCGTCGGGATGGGACGACGGTGAGCCTCTCGGTCGCATGGGGTTTTGCCGAGGTGCTGCCCCACAAGGTGACCATCCTGGCGGAGACCGCTGAGCGCGCCGAAGAGATCGACGTCAAGCGCGCCGAGGAGCAGCGCCAGCGGGCCGAACAGCACCTCAAGTCCGGCGATCCCAACATCGATTACGAGCGCGCGCTCAACGCGCTGGCACGGGCCGAGACCCGCCTGGCTGTCGCCGCCAAGAAGCACTCCTGAGGGAAGGCCACGGATTGACATGAACGGGTTACCCCGGAGGTGTCGAGTTCGGGAAGGCCCTTGCCAATCCGTAACTTGCCTGAGTACAATCCGCCAACTCCCCGAGACCCGCGCAGCCGCATGGCTTGCGGCGCTGGTGTGTGAAAGCCGCACGAAGGTAATCGAGTTGCGGTACGATTGCGCAGTCAACCCAGGAACCTCCGCATGAACCTAGCCGTCCAAGTAGCCGGAAAAAGCGATTTGGGGTGCATCCGCACCAACAACGAAGATAACTTCGGCTACGATACCCGCTTCGGCATCTTCGTGGTATGCGACGGGATGGGCGGAGCGGCCTCGGGCGAGGTCGCCAGCAAGCTTGGGGTGGACACCGTGCTGCAGTACTTCCGGCAACATGCCCAGAACGGTACCTTCCCGCCTTTCGGCAAGCAGTTCGAAGGAGTGTCGCAGCGCGCCAATGCGCTGGCCAGCGCCGTGCAACTGGCCAATGCCGAGATCTTCGAGACCGCGGGCAAGCAAAAGGAGCACGCGGGCATGGGCTCCACCGTGGTAGGGGTGGCGCTGAAGGGGAACTTTTTCTCTATCGTGAACGTCGGCGACAGCCGCATCTACCTGGTCCGCAACGGCGAGATCCGCCAACTCACCAACGACCACTCGCTGGTCATGGAGCAGGTGCGCCGCGGCCTGATCACCCTGGAGGAGGCCGAGACCTCGACCATCCAGAACATCATCATCCGCGCCCTCGGGTCCGAAGAGACGGTCGAGCCTGACGTGGACGACATGATGGCCATGCCCGGCGACGTCCTCATGCTGGCCAGCGACGGCCTGACCAAGCACGTCAAGGATCCCAAGATCCTGCAGCTGATCCAGAGCGCACCCACTCTGGAAAGAGCTGTCGATGACCTCATCCAGGCCGCCCGGGACGATGGCGGCGACGACAACATCACCTGCGTCCTGGTACGCCTGGTGAAGCAATCCTGGTGGCGGAGCATCTTTCCCGGAGGAGTCCACAAATGGCAAAACTCGCTCTGAAGTTCGAAGACAAGGTCCTGAAGGAGATCACGCTCGGGCAAAGCCTGGTCACCATCGGACGCCTCCCCGATAACACGGTCCAGATCGATAACCTTGCGGTCTCCGGGCACCACGCCAAGATCTATTGGGAAACCGATCATTACGTGGTCGAGGACAACAACAGCCTGAACGGGACCTTCATCAACAACCGGCGCATCACCAAGCAAGCGCTGCAGGACGGCGACTCGGTGCTGATCGGCAAGCACATCCTCGCCTTCAAGGACGAGTGGCACGAGGACGCGCCCACCGGCCATACCATGGCCGAGGTGCCGACCAAGCCGGTGCCCAAGATGGAAGCCACCATGGTCCTCGACACCAAGAAGGCCAAGGAGATGATGGCCCAGATGAAAGCCGGGGGCGCCGCGGCCGCGGCTGCTCCACCTGCGGGCGCGGGCGGATCGGCGTACCAGGCGCCGCCTCCACCGCCACCGCCGATGAAGGAGCGGGTCGGCACCCTGAGCGTCATCTCCGGGAAGACGGACCAGCCGAACTACACGCTGACCGGCAAGATGACGGTGATCGGCAAGTCGGAGATGGCGTCCATCAAGCTGAGAGGCTGGTTCAAGCCGCAGGTGGCCGCGGCCATCAACCGCAGCGAAGGCAAATACCTGATCTCGGCCTCGGAGAGGAAGATCGTGGTCAAGGTCAACGGCCAGCCTATCAGCGGCCAGCACCAGCTCAACGACGGCGACATCGTCGAGGTCTCGGGCGTGCAGATGACGTTCGGATACGCCGACTGAGTAGTCAGGAGTCGGGAGTCAGAAGTCAGGGAAGGCGGCGACCAGCCCGCCTTCTTTTCTTTGCCGGCGACTGGCGACCGACGACTGCCGACTGGGTTCTGCTACACTCATCCGTTTCTCTTCATATCTTTGGAGGCACTTATGGACATCAAGACCGTCGGCGTGGTCGGCGCCGGCGCCATGGGCAACGGCATCGCCCACGTATTCTCCAAGTCCGGCCACAACGTGATCCTGTGCGACGTGGAGCAACGCTTCCTCGACCGCGCGCTCGACACCATCAACAAGAACATGGAACGCGAGGTCGCCAAGCAGAAGCTCACAGCCGAGGACAAGGCGGCGGCGCTCAAGCGTATCCGCCCGGTGCTCGACCGCAAGGAGCTGGCCGCCTCCGACTTCGTGGTCGAGGCCGCCACCGAGCAATTCCAGATCAAGGCCCAGCTCTTCCGCGAACTGGATTCCGTCCTGCGGCCGGAGGTCCTGCTGGCCTCCAACACCTCGTCCATCTCCATCACCAAGCTGGGGGCGCTCACCAAGCGAGCCGACAAGGTCATCGGCATGCACTTCTTCAACCCGGTGCCGATGATGAAGCTGGTGGAGGTCATCCGTGGCCTGGCCACGGCGAACGAAACCTTCAGCGCGGTGTTCGAGCTGGCAAAGAAACTGGACAAGACGCCGGTCGAGGTCAACGATGCTCCGGGGTTCGTCTCCAATCGGGTGCTCATGCCGCTGCTCAACGAGGCCATGTATGCGGTGATGGAAGGCGTGGCCACGCCCGAGGCGGTGGACGAAGTCTTCAAACTGGGCATGGCCCATCCCATGGGGCCGCTGACCCTGGCTGATTTCATCGGCCTCGACGTCTGCCTCGACATCATGCGGGTGATGCAGGAGGGCTTGGGCGATCCCAAGTACCGTCCCTGTCCGCTGCTCATCAAGTACGTGGACGCCGGCTGGCTGGGACGCAAGTCCGGGCGCGGGTTTTACAAGTACTGAGTGATGCGGCGCGACATCCCGGTGTGGCTGGTGGGCATTGCCTTGGCGGCTCTGCTCGTCTTCGCCGATGTGAAGCTGGACGACAAGGGTGTCACCCTGGCGCTTGCTTCCATGTTCCCCATGGGACTGGGCATCTGGCGCCGCCAGCAACCGTGGCGCTGGGGACTGCTTTGTGCGCTGCCCTTGGTCGTCGGGCGGGTGGTGCTGGTCCGAGTCGAGCACCTGCAGCATTGGGAGGGTGTCGGATATGCCTTCGCCGCAGTCCTTCCCGCCGTCATTGGAGGCTATTTGGGCGCACTCTGCCGGCGGGCGGTCGAGATCCTCTGGCAGGAGAAAGAATAAGTGGTCAGTGGGCAGTGGCCGGTGGTCAGCAAACAAACTCTGGCCACTGCCCACTGGCCGCTCCTTCCACATATATTAACTAAGTCGTTACTCCCGCCGCGTGCGGCATCCGGCTATGCTGCCGGAATGAGTCTTCGTGTCGCCGTGCTGGCCAGCGGGAGCAAGGGCAACAGCACTCTCATCGCCAGCGCGAAGACGCGCATCCTGGTGGACTGCGGGCTCTCCTGCCGCGAGCTCTTCCGCCGCCTGCACGCTGCCGGGGAAGACGCGCACCGCCTCGACGCCATCCTGATCTCTCACGAGCACTCCGACCACGTAAGCGGCCTCCCGGTCATGGCGCGCAAGACCCGGGCGACGGTGTTCATGACCGGCCCGGCCAACGATGCCTGGGGCCGGTCGTGCGACGATTCCGATCTCGCCCGCCTGGAACTTTTTTCTGCCGGCCATCGTTTCACTGTGGGGGACATCGAAGTGACACCCTTTACCGTGCCCCACGATTCCGCCGATCCGGTGGCCTTTACCTTCCGCTGTGACGGGGTGAAGGCAGGCATCGTTACCGACCTCGGTTACATCCCAAGAAGTGTCAGTGAGCATGTCCGGGGGTGCGATGTGCTGGTGATCGAATCCAACCACGACCTGGAGATGCTGCGGACCGGGCCGTATCCGTGGGTGGTGAAGCAGCGGGTGGGGTCGCGGGTGGGACATTTGTCCAATGGCACACTCGCGGATTTTTTTGCCAACGACTATGATGGAAGTGCCGCATTCGTGGTGCTGGCGCATCTTTCGGAGCAGAATAATCACCCGGAGATCGCGCGCCGCACGGCGGAGGCTGCGCTTCAGCCGTGCCGGAACCTGCTGCACAACCGGCTGCTGCTGGCGGCGCAACACGCCGTGCTCGACCCGATCCGGCTTTGATTCGGATGAGTCACCAATGCACTGACAAGGTGGTGGGGGGCATCCTGGCGGGCTGGCGGTACGACATCTCCAGCCTGGCGCCGGAGATGCGCGGCGACTACGAAGCCCACTTCGCCGAATGCGCCCGCTGCCGCTCCCGGCAGCGACTGCACCGCACCATCGACATCTCCCTGATCGTCATCGCCACCATCTCGGCGATGCTGTTCCTGGTGGCCTTCGTCGCGGTGCGCGCTTTCTCGCCCCGCCACGCCCTGATCCTGGAGATCATCGCCCTGGGCGGCTTCGGCTTCTCCATCCTGATGTGGGTGGTGGTGGCCATCGCTACGCCCGCGCCGCTGGTGATGGTGGACGCCGCCAAGACCGGGGCCCGCGCCCTGCACGACCGGCTGCCGGAAAAAGTCCGCGACCGCATCCCGGAAGAGCTCAAGCAGAGAATCTCGTAGTCGCCAATTGGCGTCATCCTGAGGGGCTTTAGTCCCGAAGGATCTCGCGTGTGCCTGACGACCCTGTCGCTGCACGCGAGATGCTTCGCGCGCTGAAGCACGCTCAGCATGACGCCATCTATGGATCACGTCTGCAGGCCGCCGATCAGGTCGGTGATCTTGTCCACCCGGTGCTCGATGCACCAGTTGCGCAGGCCGTCCACGATTTTTTCAGTGGCGCAGGGATCGAAGTAGTTGGCGGTGCCGACCTCGACCGCGGTCGCGCCCGCCAGCAGGAATTCCACCACGTCCGCTGCGGTGGTGATGCCGCCGATGCCGATCACGGGCACGTCGACCGAGTGCGCCGCCTCGTACACCATGCGCAGCGCGATGGGCTTGATGGCCGGCCCGCTCAGCCCGGCGGTGACATTGGAGATGCGCGGCTTCCGGGTCTCGGCGTCGATGGCCAGGGCGACGAAGGTGTTCACCAGGGAGATGGCGTCGGCGCCGGCGTTCTCGGCTGCCCGCGCCATCTGCGGGATGCTGGTCACATTGGGGGAGAGCTTCACGATCAGCGGCCGCTCGGCGGCGTTCTTGGCCGAGGCCACCACCTCCTCCAGCAGCACGGGATCGCTGCCGATCATGATGCCGCCGCGCTTGGTGTTGGGGCAGGAGACGTTCAGCTCGTAGGCGGCGATGCCTTCGCCCTGGTTGAGGATGCGGATGGTGGTCTCGTAATCCTCGCGGGTGTAGCCGAAGACGTTGGCGATCACCACCGTGCCCTTGATCTTGCGCAGCAGCGGCAGCTTCTCCTCGACGAAGGCGCGCGCTCCCATGTTCTGCAGTCCGATGGAATTGAGCATGCCGGCGGCGGTCTCGAACAGGCGCGGCGGGGGATTGCCCGGCATGGGCTCCTTCGATAGTCCTTTGACCACGAAGCCGCCCAGCTTGTCGAGGTTGACGATGTCCTCGAACTCGACCCCGTATCCGAAGGTCCCGCTGGCGGCGATCACCGGGTTCTTGAAGCGGATGCCGCAGAAGGTCACGCTCATGTCCGGCAGGCTGGGGGGAAGCGGAGCGGGCGTGCTCATCGCGACGACTCCTTGGGCAGCGCTTCCGTCAGCACACGCCCCACGGCATGGGACGGCTTGTTGATGCCCAGCAGAACCGCCAGCGTGGGCGCCAGGTCCACCGGCTCGGCAGGCGCGCGGTAGATGCCGGGATTGAAGGGGAACCCGAACATCGCCAGGGGCACGTGGCGGTCGTAGGAATAGGGCGTGCCGTGATCGGTGGAATGTCCGGTGTTGGGCACGGAGAATGGTGGGGGAATGGTCATCACGTACCAGCCCTGCAGTGGTCCCGCGCTGTGGAGATAGAGCCGGCCCATCTCGGTTGCCGGTACCTCGCCGCGCGCCAGCTGCGCGTGGGTGAAGTAGCCGCTCATGCCCTGCTTTTCCGCGGCTTCTCCCACAAGCGCCTCGGCCGCCTGTTCGTCGATCTGGTTGGGGAACGCCTGGCGGTTCAGGAACAGCGTGGGCGGATCGAAGCCGGCGACGAACGGCGTCGTCTTGCCGGGCGTCAGTCTGGCGGAGAGCTGGCGGTTGATCTCTTCGACCATCTTGCGGCGGTCGTAGCGGACGTTCTCGGCCACGCGCAGCTCTTTGGCATGTTCCGGCATGGGAGCCACGCCGTGGTCGGCGGAGAGCGCGATCCACACATTCGCCAGCCCCAGCTTTTGCCCGAGGAAGTCGAAGAAATCCCCTAATTGCCGGTCGAGGGCCAGCGTCGCAGCCGCGATCTGGGGCGAGTCGGGACCGGTGGCGTGGCCTTGTTCATCGAAGCCCGAGAGACCGATGACCAGCACGTCGGTGGCGGGGCCGCTGCCCAGCTTCTCGTTGGTGATCAGCTCGCGGCCGAACTCCAGCTCATAGTCGGCGGAGTAAGGACTCGGTCCCACGACGTCGAAGAAGCTGCCGGCTTTGCGGTCGGTCCGCCAAAGCACCTTGCCGGAAGCGTCTTTCCACTCCTGGTTCCAGTACTTGTCGGAGCGGCCGCTGGCGTTGAAGTCGCCCACCCACTTCGGCAGCTCGGGGCGGTAGTAAGACGAAGTGACCCACACCCCGTCGTCGGTGGTCCAGTAGGCGGCATCGGCGGCGTGCCCGCCACTCAGCACCGCCGCATATTCCTTGAGGGCGATGGCGAAGACGCGCGCCTTGCCTCCGGTGGCCAGCTTCAGCTCGTCCCCCAGGCTCGAGCCCAGCAGGTTCCTGGGCGACGCCCCGCCACCCTCGCGTCCCACCAGCTTCGCGCGGGGGTCCTCGACCGGAGAGATCATCTTGTTCGACTGCGGGTCCCACCAGCGGTTCGACATGATGCCGTGGCCATCGGCATAGGCCCCGGTCAGCAGAGTGGCGTGTCCCGGAGCGGTGCGGGTGACCGCGTAATCGTAGTAGCAGGACGGGAAGTAGGCGCCGCGGTCAGTCAGCAGGCGGAAGCCATTGGGGCCGAATCTGTCGTGGAAGCGCTCCAGCAGGTCTTCGCGGAGCTGGTCCACCACCAGAATGACGATCAGGCGCGGCCGCCCGTCGTAGGCGGAAGCAAAACAGCTTGGGATCAGCACCAGCAGCAGTGCCAGGACAGCACAGGTGCGCGTGAGCGGAATTCGCATCTCCGGCTAGTTTACGCCAGCCAGTCGCCGGTCGTCAGTCGGCAGTCACCAGCAATCACTCTCATGGCGTCATCCTGAGCGGCTCTTAGCCGCGAAGGATCTCGCGTGCAGTGAGGCATGGCCTGAGCACACGCGAGATCCTTCGGGCCTGAAGGCCCTCAGGATGACGCCGGCCTTGTCTTGCGCTGACGACTGGCGACTGACGACTGCCGACTGCTACGATACTGGTTTCTTATGCTCGACCTGGCATTCGTCCGTGAGCATCTGGACCTGGTAGAACGCAAGCTGCGCGACCGCGGCATGTCGCCCGATGTCGTGCTCGGCGACTTCCGTACCCTCGATATCGAGCGCCGCCGTCTGATCACCGAAGCCGAATCGCTCAAAGCCCAGCAGAATAAGGCTTCGGAAGAGATCGCCCGCCTGAAGAAGCAGAAGCAGGACGCCACCGCCCAGATCGAGGCGATGAAAGGCTTCCGCGAGAGGATCAAGGCGGCGGAGGACCAGGCTAACGAAAAGGACAGCCAGCTCCGGCAGTTGCTGGCCGGCATCCCCAACCTGCCGCACGACTCGGTGCCGGTGGGGAAGACACCGGAGGAAAACGTCGAGGTCCGCCGCTGGGGCACGCCGCCGCGATTCGACTTCACGCCCAAGCCTCATTGGGAGCTGGGTGAGAGCCTTGGGGTGCTCGACCTGGAACGCGCCGCCAAGATCACCGGCGCCCGCTTCGCCGTGTACTGGGACCTGGGGGCCAAGCTGGAGCGCGCGCTGGCCAACTTCATGCTCGACCTCCACAGCCGTGAGAACGGATACACCGAGGTCCTGCCTCCCTACATGGTGAACGCCGATTCGATGTATGGGACTGGACAGCTGCCCAAGTTCGAGGCCGACCTGTTCAAGGTGCCGCACGGGGAGAAGACGCTGTACCTGGTCCCCACCGCCGAGGTGCCGGTCACCAACCTGTACCGCGACGAGGTGCTGGAGGCCGCTCGCCTGCCTATCTCGCTCACCGCCTATACCCCCTGCTTCCGCAGCGAGGCCGGCTCCTACGGCAAGGACGTGCGCGGCATCATCCGCCAGCACCAGTTCCAGAAAGTGGAACTGGTCAAGTTCACCCGTCCGGAGCAGTCCTGGGACGAGCACGAGAAGCTGACCCGCGACGCCGAGGCCGTGCTGCAGCGCCTCGGGCTGCACTACCGTGTGGTGACGCTCTGCACCGGCGACATGGGCGCCGCCAGCGCCAAGACCTACGACCTCGAAGTCTGGCTGCCAGGCCAGCAGCTCTTCCGCGAGATCTCCTCCTGCTCCAACTTCGAGTCCTATCAGGCACGGCGCGCCAATATCCGCTTCAAGCCGGAAGGGAAGGGAAAGACGGAATTCGTGCATACCCTGAACGGGAGCGGATTGGCGGTCGGCCGCACCTGGGTGGCGATCGTCGAGAACTATCAGCAGAAAGACGGCAGCGTGCTGATACCCGAAGTCCTGCGGCCGTATCTCGGAACGGACCGGATCGTTCCTCGAAAGCTCTAGGACCTGGCGACCAACGACTAGCGACTGTTAGACTTTAGGCGGCCATGAACCGCGTCTGGAGCACGATCAAGGGCTACATATGGTGGACCTACCCGCGCGGCAGTTTCCATTACGACGTCATGGTCACCCTGATCCTGCTCTTCATCTTCGTTTCGCCCTATTTTGTGAACTTCAACGACGAACCGACCGAGCGCACCCCGCATCAAACCGGAGTAGTCGTTTATCCGGACAAAGGCGGGCTGGTCTACCAGGTGGATGCCACGGCGGTCAAACCGGGGCCAAGGCCGCGCTGCGGCTCCGGCCAGGACGCAGCCGTCGAGAAGCAGTTACTTCGCATCATCGAGCCCATCTCCGGCGAAATCAGCATCGAGCATTATGAGGAAGTCTGCGACGGCTCCCATCATGTCATGGCTTACCGCGCCCATGTCGCCCGGCCGTGACCCGCAGCCGCTCCGGAGCATCTAACCAGATGATGAAAGCCCTGATCACGAGCCTGTTCGTTCTCTTGCTGGCCACGGTGTCCGCGGCCCAGCAACCCGGCCTGGAAGCGGTCCTGGACCGCATGGACTCGGCCGCCGCCGGCTTCAAGTCCGCCGAGACCGATTTCGTCTGGGACCAGTACGAAAAGGTGGTCAACGAGACCACCAAGCAGTCCGGCAAGATGTTCTTCCGCCGCAGCGGCAAAGACATCCAGATGGCCGCCGACATCAATGGCGACACCCCGGGCGACAAGAAGTATGTGCTTTACCAGGGAGACAGGATGCGGCTCTATCAGCCCAACATCGACCAGGTGACCGAGTACGCCGCCGGCAAGGACAAGGGCGCTATCGAGAGCTTCCTGGTGCTGGGCTTCGGCGGGCGGGGCCATGACATGCTGAAATCCTTTGACGTCAAGCTGCTGGGCAACGAAGCCGCCGGCGGGGTGAACGCCGCCAAGCTCCAGCTCACCCCCAAGACCGAGAAGGCCCGGGGTGTCTTCGACCGTATCCTGCTGTGGATCGACCCGGCCCGCGGGGTCTCGGTACAGCAGCAGTTCTTCGAGCCCAGCGGCAACTTCCGCCTGGCTAAGTACAGCAATATCAAGCTGAACGAGAAGATTCCCGACGATGCCTTCCAACTGAAGACCACGGGGCATACCAAGGTGGTTAACCCCCGGGGGTAACTGGGCGGCTACACGTCACTGCACAAAGGAAATCGTTGTAGCAGAGTAGATGCCGGGCTATACTCGCGAAATCCTCCGGGCCGAATCTCGACCGGGCGCGCAAACCGAAACCGAGACCCAATCATCCAGGTGTGATATGGCCAAGGTTTTTACGATTCCGGTGCCCCCCGATACGCAGCGGGCGAAGCGCGTCCGCAAGAGCGACTCCCGGTATGTCGAAGGGCAGCGCCTGCTAGTAGGGGCCATGCGCTACCTGGCGCAGACCGATCCCAGCAAGAACCGCCCGGCCATCACTTTGCTTTCCGACCACTTCCGCAATAATTTCCGCATGAGCGACCGCCCGCAGCACCAGCAATGACCCGGCGGCCCACTTCCCTGGAATGTTCCTGAAGATGCCCGTCAGGGCGTCTGGTTGTTTCTGCGGAACACTGCCGCCGCGAAGACCAGCACCGCGGGATAGCACTCCAGCACATACCTGGGCTCCGGATTCTCCAGGGTGGAGAGGAACGCCGAGCGGAGCACGATCCACAGCAGCATGATGCCGGCGAAGCGCACCTGCCCCCGCACTGCGCCCACGATGGCCAGCACGATCAGCGCCAGGTTCGCTGCGCCCAGCGCCGTGCCGATCGCGGAACCCCTGGGATCGTCACGGAACTCCCACCAGCGGCTGTTGAGCGGCAGGGCCTCCGTGCGCGGCCGCAGCCACATGTCCGCCACCCGCAGGAGTGGGAGCCAGAGGTAATAACGCAAGCGGTTTGCTGCGATGCGCTGTTCAGCCAGCGCCCGGAACTGCGTGTCCAGCTCCGGTGGCATCTTCAGCGACTGGTTGTAGGTCTCGAAGAGCCTCAGGGTTTGGAGCCGCTGTGGCTCCGAATCGATGGCGCGCGCCGGCAGCTTGCTGGCGTCCAATTCTTCGCCGGGCACGTGCCAGAAGATGTCCTCGACCGAGATGTAGTCCACGATCCAGGTGCGCACCCAGGAGTAGAAGCCGGTCGGGGCGTATTCGTTGGGATTGTTGGCGTAGCGCGGCGCCAGGGGCTGGAACTGGCCGAAGACCCGGTGATTGCGGATGGTCCAGGGCACCAGGGGCGCCAGCCCCAACGCCGCCACCAGAAGGCCCGCGGCCACCACCCGCCGGACGTCGCCCTGCCGTATCGTCCACAGCAAGAGGTACAAGCCGATCGCCGCCAGCAGGATGCCGCCATCCGGCCGCAGGATGACGCCGGCGCCGGTCGCCAGCCCGCACACCGTCCACCACGTCACCCAGCGTTGCTCGCGCAGCCGATCCAACCCCTTTACCGCTCCCAGCAGTGCCAATGCAGCGAAGAAGATCGCCAGCGGTTCGGTGAGAGCTGTGGCATCGTAATTGGCGAAGAAAACGCACAGGGCGCAGAGGGCGAAGGCGATACGCGCCGCGCGCCCTCCCGCCGTCTCCCGCGCCACTTCCGCCACCACAAAACAGGTGCCCAGGTCGAGCAGGATCTGCGCCACCATCACCGCGGTGTAGTGCTCGATCCCGAAGATGGACCAGATCGCCACCAGGAACAGCGGGTATCCCGGTAGGCGGATCAAGGTGGGCGCCAGAGCGCCGTCCTCGGTCATGGCGTAGGCGTGGTGCTGCATCCAGTTCCTGGCGAGGTCGCCGTAAATGAACGAGTCCCCGGCGAGGAAGCGGAATTTCCACAGGAACACCAGCCGTAGGGCCAGCCCGGCCAGGGTGAAGACGAGCAAGAAAATGGCGTGTTGGCGCAGCCATGCGCGCACGCGCGGAATATAACAGACGCCGGCAGCCGAGGGCGGCGGTTTGCGCCACCCGGCTTCGCCGCCTTACGATAAAGAGAGCACTCCTTCATGGCCACTCCCGTCTTCTACGACCCCAAGCGCCGGCGCTGGCGCTGGTTGCGGCGCATCCTCGACGTCCTGGGCGTCACCATCACGGTGGTCATCATCGTCTTCGTGGTCAGCATCCTGCGCGGCGAGAACCTGCCCAATCTGCTGTTGACGCAACCTCCACGTCCCTATAAGGGGCTCAAGGAGAAGGAGCGCCGGCGGGCGCGGCCTCGTCCCGTGAGCCGCCGCACCACGAAGAAGCCGTCGCAGATCCCACTCAACAGCGTGGAGGGCATCCGCGCGGCTTACTACGTGCAATGGGACGCCGCCAGTTACGCGTCACTCAAGGAGTATCTTCCCCAGATCGACCTGCTGTTTCCCGAATGGCTGCACATGCTGACCCCGGACGGCAAGCTCCAGGGCGTCACCTCGCTCAATCAGTTCTTTGACGTGGTCAGCGGCTCCACCGCCCGGCCGGTGGACGACAAGGTCATGCGCCTGCTCAATCAGGAAAAGTCCGAGACCGAGGTCTTTCCCCTGGTCAATAACTTCAACACCCTGACCCGGAGCTGGATGGGAAAGGAACTCGGCCAGATGCTGTCGAGCGCCGAGGCCCGCCGGAATTTCCGGCAGCAGGTCGCGCTCTTCCTCTCCTCCGACAGGTACCGCGGGCTGTGCGTGGATTTTGAGGACGTACCCTTCGCGGCGCAGCCGGGTTTCCGCGCCCTCATCAACGAGCTGAACAACGATCTGCACGCGGCCGGCATGAAGCTGTACGTCAACCTGCCTGCCGACGACGACGATTACGACTACGGCTACATCGCCCGCCACAGCGACGGCATCATCCTGATGGACTACGACGAGCACTCCGCCACCAGCGGCCCGGGTCCTGTCGCCTCCCAGGACTTCTTCACCCGTAACCTCCAGCAGGCGCTGAAGGTGGTGCCCCGCGACAAGCTCATCGTCGCCATCGGCGCCTATGGCTACGACTGGACCGCGCCGGTGCCCGCCCGCGGGCGCAAGCATCCCGGCTTGCCCGGCGCGGTCGATGACATCACCATCCAGACGGCCTGGTTGCATGCCCAGGAGTCGGAAGCGGACATCGAATTCGACGGCGATTCGTTGAACCCGCACTACGCCTACGAGGACGAGCAGAACCGCCGCCACGACGTCTGGTATCTGAGCGCCGTGACCGCCCTCAACCAGATGCGCGCCGCCCAGCAGCTCGGCGTCACCACCTTCGCCCTCTGGCGGTTGGGCTCTGAGGACCGGTCTCTGTGGGCGATCTGGGACGCCCCCGGCGAGCCCCTCGCGCCCGGCAAGCTGCAGGACGTCCCTCCCGGCCAGGACGTGGACTACGAGGGCCACGGCGAGATCCTTCGCATCACTGCTACCCCTACGCATGGCAAGCGCAAGGTCAAGGTGGATCCCCAGACCGGCCTGATCACCGACGAAGTACTCAGCGACCTGCCCACGCCCTACCAGGTCGAGCAGTATGGCGGCAATCCCAAGGACCTGGCCCTCACCTTCGACGACGGCCCCGACCCCAAGTGGACGCCGCTCATCCTCGACGCCCTCAAGCGCGAGAACGTGAAAGCCACGTTCTTTGTCATCGGGGTCGAGGCCGAGCAGTTTCCTGGCCTGGTCCGGCGCATGTACGACGAGGGGCATGAACTCGGCAACCACACTTGGACCCACCCCGACATCAGCAACATCTCCCGCCGCTTCATGGCGGTGGAGATGAACCTGGGGGAGCGCTGGTTCTCCGCCCACATCGGCGCCCACCCGCTCTACTTCCGCCCGCCCTATTCCATCGACCAGGAGCCCGACACCGCCGACCAGGTGCGTCCGCTGGAGATCACCCAGTCGCTGGGCTACATCACGGTCGGCGACAAGATCGATCCCAACGACTGGAAAGAGAACCCGCGGCCGAGCGCCGAGCAGATCGTGCAGTCCATCCTGACCCAGCTCGACCAGAACCCGATCACCCGCGAGCGCTGCGACCCCCATCCTTGCGGGAACATCGTCCTGCTGCACGA
>DATKKJ010000125.1 GCA_035543055.1 Terriglobales bacterium
CGCACGTTCTCCTGCATTCCGCCGTCGATGGCTCCGACAAAGCGATCGCGCTGGATCAATTGGGCCGGTTTTCCGTCTCGGTCCGTCCCGGCGACTACGACGTGTTCGTTTCTGCGCAGGGATTCGCACCGTTCTCCGGCCGTTTTTCGGTCGTTGCCGGAAAGGCCACGCGGGTCGAAGCGAGGCTGAAGGTTGCGTCGGTCTCGGGCCCCGAAGTCGTCGCGCCCGAGCAGCCGTCAACCTCCCAGAAGCGTCCGCGCGATTTCAACGAAGGAGAGGCGAGCGCCCCAGCGCCCCTGCCTGCGGGACAACCGGCGCAGACCCCGGCTGCGCCGCCCACGGCAAAGACCCGCGAATTCAACGAAGCGGACATCGCGCCTGAGCAGGCGGCCCCGGCAGCCGCTCCTGCGCCCGCTTCGCAACCGTCGTCCCAGGCCCAACCGGCGGCCCAGGCGACGCCTCCGCCCGCGCCGCTTTCGCCGCGCGAGCGCGAAGCGCGCGACATCGCCGTCCGCTTCGCCCCCGTGTTCCACCAGCGCATGGCGGGCGGTGAAGCCGAGCACCGCTACGAACTCTGCACCGTCTTCGATTTCGACGGCGACTGGATCGGCAACAACAACTGGCAACACGCCGCCGACACCCAGTACCCGATCTGGGCGTTCGTTTATTACTCCGTGAGCGAGACCGAGGACCGCTATTACATCCATTACGCGTGCTATCACCCGCGCGACTGGTCGCTGGTGCAAGGGTCGTACGACAGCGCGCTTGACGTGCTGCAGGACAAGTACGGACAGATCATGGGCTCGGGTGTCCGCAAGGAGGTCGAATTCAATCACGAGAACGATCTCGAGGGCGTGCTGGTGGTGGTGGACAAGTGGGGTGACAGCGGCCCGGAGGTAGTGGCGGCGGAGACCGTCGCCCACAACCACCTGCTGCGCGCGCTCACCGCGGATTCCGACCTCGACACCCCGGGCGCGAAGCGGCAAGCGCTGCCGCTGGAGAACGGGCACCCGGTGTTCTACATCGAGTCGCAGAAACACGGGATCCACCCCTACGGCGGCGAGCAGTCGCAAGCGAACCAACCCATCGTGGTGCTGCGCTACGGCCCCTCCACCGAGCTGACCGAGATCAAGGATGGGCAGGCGACCTATGACCTGGTTCCCATCAAGAAGACCTTTTATCAGCACGCCCAGGAAACGCGCGAACCGAACCTGACCTACGGCACGGTGGTGGACTTCGGCGACCGCTTCTGTCAGGTCCCTGGGGCCACGCGTCCGGCTTGCGCGATCGGGACCATCGGCGGAGCGTTACGCGGCGATGTCGCCCGGCCCAATGCTGCGGTCGCGCCCTGGGTCTGGTTCGACCTGGACGACAAAGGCCTGCCGCCGGGCTCCTGGTTCTTCGACCCGGCCAGCATCCTGGTGCGCCACTTCGGCCAGACCGGCAGCGAAAAGTATCTCTACAACCCCTACCTCGGCATCGACCTCGGCGGCCCGGAGGCCGCTCCGCCGAAGTGAAGCGCCTGCTGATCTCGGCCGGCGAGGCGTCCGGGGAGCTGTATGGCGCGGGGCTGATCGAGGCGTTGCGCCGCCGCCTGCCGCAGCTCGAAGTCTTCGGCGTGGGCGGCGAGGCCATGCGCCGCGCCGGCTGCGACACGGTGGTGGATGCGCGCCAGCTCTCGGTGGTCGGCATCACCGAGATCCTGCCGCGGGTGCCGAGGATCTACGGACTGTTCCGCAAGCTGCTGGCGGAGGCCGAGCACCGCCAACCCGACGCCGCCGTGGTCATCGATTCACCCGCCTTCAACTTCCGGGTCGGGCGCGAGATGCACGCCCGCGGCATTCCCGTCATCTACTACGTGTGCCCCCAGCTCTGGGCGTGGCGCGAGGGACGGGTGCGGTCCATGTGCCAATGGGTGAAGAAGGCGCTGGTCATCTTTCCCTTCGAAGAGAAGTGGTATCGCGAGCGGCAGGTGGACGCGGAGTACGTCGGGCACCCGCTGGCCGATGTCCCGCCGCCGACGATGACGCGCACGCAGTTCGCCGCCGAGCACAAGCTCGACGCCGACCGGCACTGGATCGCCCTGCTGCCCGGCAGCCGGCGCAAGGAAGTGTCCATGAACCTGCCGACCATGCTGGATGCCGCGGTGCGGCTGGAGCCGGAGTTTGAGTTCGTGCTCCCGGTCGCTTCCACCCTGGACCGGGGGTGGATGTCGGCGCTGGTCGCGGGCAGCCGGCGAAAGATCGCGCTGGTCGAGGACACCCGGGCGGCGCTCACCTTCTCCCGGGCGGCGGTTGTTGCCAGCGGCACGGCGACGGTGGAAGCGGCGCTGAGCGGCGTCCCCTTCGTTGTGGTCTATCGGGTCGCGCCCCTGACCTGGCTGCTGGGACGTCCGCTGCTGCGGGTGGAGCACGTCGCCATGGCCAACCTGATCGCCGGACGCGAGGTCGTCCCCGAGCTGATCCAATCCGATTTCACATCGGGAAACGTGGTCGCACGGCTGGCGGAGGTGCTCCCGGAGGGCGCGCCGCGTGAGAGAATGCTGGCAGGGCTGGCGGAGGTACGGGCGCGCCTGAAGCCGCAGAGCGCCCAGCCGGCCAGCGAACGCGCCGCCGAGGCGGTCCTGCGCGTCGCTGCCAAGTAGTGGGGACCGCAACTTTCGCACCTGCGATGGGGTTCCTGCCGGAGGGGGTAGGGTGCACGAGCTGTGGCGTGGCGCATCTTTTTCCCTGGCGGTCTCATCTGAATACATCAACTGAAACTCTGGAGATTCTCCGCATGTCATTCGCACGACGGGCCCGCGGACGCGGTCCGAAGTTCTTGCTGGGTCTGCTGCTGGCGCTCAGCGCCGTCTCGTTCGCCGCGGAAAAGCCGCGGATCACGGTCAGCGGTTACCTGATCAGCGCCGAGCTTGCGCCGCGCAGCCATCGCCTGCAGGCCAAGGCGCGAGTGAAATTCACGGCGCTGGAAGACCTCAGCATCGCCGTCTTCGAGCTGCACAACGCGCTGCGGCCCACGCGGGTGACCGACGGCGAAGGACACGTCCTCTCCGCCGAGCGCGTCACCCAGGACTCGACCGTGCGAGTCGCCTTGCCCAACGGCCTGACCAAGGGACAGTCCAGCGAGCTGACCTTCGAGTACGAGGGCAATCTGCAATCCGCCGATGAAAGCCCGGTGGAAGGACTGAAGCTGGCCAGCATCAACGACGAAACCAGCTACCTGCTCTATGCGGGGCGCTGGTTCCCGGTATCGGGCTTCGGCACCAACCGCTTCACCGCCAACATCAGCATCACCGTACCGGCCGGATACACGGTGGTCGGCAGCGGGCGCATGACGGTGGGACCGGCGAAGGCGGCCAGCCGTACCGAGGCCGGCAAGACCACGTACACCTTCGTCTGGGACTGGCCTAGCTTCCCCGGAACGATCATCGCGGGCAGGTTCTCCCCCGGGCTGCAGACCGTCGCCGGACTCACCATCCGGACCTTCTTCACCGACAGCAAAAAGGCCTTTGCGTCCCAGTACGCGGATACCGCAGCGAAGGAGTACGAGTATTTCAGCGCGCTCTACGGGCGCGCTCCCTCCACGACCCTGAACCTGGTCGAGCTGCCGGACGATACGGTGCCCTCCGCCTGGGCCCCCGAGATCGCCGCCATCGCCTCCCGCACCATCCAGGAGAAGATCAATTACCGGCTGCTGGCCAATACCATCGCTCACCAGTGGTGGGGGGTTTCGGTGAGTCCGGCGACGCGCAACGACTGGTGGCTGAGCGACGGCTTCGCCCGCTTGTCCGAAGCCCGCTATGTCGAGCAGGCGGCCGGCGAGTCCGGCTACGCCGAAGTCGCCAAGGACATGTCGGTGGGCGCCCTGGCGTACGACACCGTGCCCCTCTCCAGCATCGGCAAGCTCGACCCGTTCTCACCCGAGTTCCAGTCGGAAACCACCGACAAGGGCGGCATGATCCTGCACATGCTGCGCTGGGTGATCGGAGACGCCGCCTTCGACAAGACCATGCAGGCGTTTGCCCAGCAGTTCGCCGGCAAGCCCGCCTCCAGCGACGATTTCCGCAAGGTCGCCGAGTTCGTGTACGGCGACCACCTGACTCCGTTCTTCAGCCAGTGGCTCGATTCCACCGGCGCGCCCGAGTTCAAGAACCGCTATACCGTCTACCGGACGGCCAAAGGGTTCCGCGTGGTCGGCGAGATCAGCCAGGACCTCGACTTGTTCCGCATGCCGTTGGAACTGCGGATCGATACCGACGGCAAGCCGGAGATGAAGCGCATCGAGGTGGTGGGCACGAATTCGCCCTACGTGGTCGAGACCTACGGCAAGCCGCGGCGCATCTCTGTCGATCCCAACAACGACGTCCTGAAGAATTCCTCCGACCTGCGGGTGCGCGCCAACATCATGCGCGGGCAGTCGCTGGTGCAGCAGGGCGACCTGGCGGGCGCGCTCAAGGAATTCCAGAAAGCGCTGGAATCGAACCAGAACAGTTCGCTGGCCCACTACCGCATCGCCGAGGTCTTCTTCCTGCAGCGGAACTACCAGGCTGCCGCCAACGCCTACCGCGAGGCGCTGAACGGCGACGGCGAGCCGCGCTGGGTCGAGGTCTGGAGCCACCTCCAGCTGGGAAAGATCTTCGACACCACCGGGCAGCGCGAGCGCGCGACCAACGAGTATCGTCAGGCGCTCGCCACCAACGACAATACCCAGGGCGCGCAGGACGAGGCCCGCCGCTACCTGCAGGCCCCGTATAACCGCGAGAAAGACAAGGGATGATGGGGAAAGGCGCCCGTGAGGGCGCCTCTTTCACCGCGCGAAACTCAGGCCGCTCAAACGAGCGGCCTTTTCTTTCTCCACCCCGCGCGCCATGACCAGCACGCGAAAGGTCTCGCCCATCCCGGCCGGCGTGACCAGGTGCTTCAGTTGCAATGCGACCTTGGCCTGCTCCTGCGGCATCCGGCAATCCTCGAAGGCGTCGGCGAACTGGTTCTCTTCCCCGATGCCGATCAGGAACTGCGATTGGGTCAGGAATCCGAGCGGTTCCAGCCCGGCGGCCTCGCCCGCAGCCTGCAAGGCGGTGAAGTTGACGTGGGTGGTGATGTCCTGCTCCCCGGGAGCCGCGTAGGGATCGTCGCTGGCAGTGTGCTGGCGATAGGCCATCACCGTGCCCCGGTGCCGCCCTGCCATCTGCTCCGCCCGGCTGTAACCGTAATCGATGAGCACGGCAAAGCCACGCTGGAGGCGAGCCGCGATCCGCTCCATCCAGCGGATGGCCGAGGGAGAGACCTCCACGCGCTCGTGCTCTTCCGGACGCACCGAGTAACGGCCGAGGGATTCGAGCAGCCCCGGCGCGGGGGCAGCGAATGTCTCGACGAACCGGCCATCGCGAGAATCCACCCGCAACTCGCCGCGATGATCGACAACGTCCACCGGCAGCGCGTCAAAGAATTCATTGGCAAACACAATGGTAGAGACGTTGCTTGCAACGTCTCCGGGAGAATCGAACGATTCCACCACCGACGCCTTCCCCGCCTCGATCTGGTCCTTCAGCCTCTCCCTCAGCGCCCCCCGCAATGCCGGCGACGACTCCACCAGCACATATCGCGCCGCGCCGAAAAACTCCGGGAACTTCTTCTGCGACCAGTCCAGCACGTCGCGCGCGAACAGGCCGCGTCCCGGGCCCAGTTCCACCACCTCCAGCCGCGGCGGACGATCAAGGACCCGCCACATCTGCTCGAACTGCCGGGCCAGCAGCCGCCCGAACACGGCATGCACATCGCTGGAGGTGTAGAAATCGCCGGCCTTGCCGAACTGGCCGGCGTGACGGCTGTAATAGCCATGCTCCGGGTGATAGAGGCAGAGCTCCATGTAGCGGGAGAACGAGATGGGCCCCTGGCGGCGAATCTCGTCCTCGATGATCTGGCGCAGCCTCACCCGCGCTCCCTCGCCTGCCGGTCCTTCAGGTCTTGGGGCGTGCGGAGGAACATCTCGACGAAGTAATCGTGCAGGCAATCGTAAAGCTGCCGCTGGAATTGCCACTCAAAGTTGGGGCTGTCGATGTCGCGCGGATGCAGCGGAAAAACATACGTATGCACCTTCACGTCGGGACTCTTGAAGGTGATGACCACCTCGACCGCTTCTCCGGCCTCGCGGGCGTCGAAGTTCAGCACCGGGTGCTCGTAGAGCTTGAGCTGATCGAGTACTTTTTGCAGCTGCTGGTTAGCCACAGTCGGATTTAACCAGAAGCAAGTAGCTGGTAGCTAGTGGCCAGCAGCTACTCGTAGCGCAGCGCTTCGATGGGGCTCAGCCGGGAGGCCTTGATCGCGGGGAGCATGCCGCTGACGATGCCCACCACGATCAGGATCGAGGTGGCCACCAGCAGGTTCGAGGGATCGATGATGAGCCGGATGTCCCCCGCCTCGGCGTTCTTCGCCAGCGCGCTGTAAAGCGTCAGCCGGCCGACCGACAGCGAGACGATGTAGGCCAGCACGATCCCCAGCACGCCGCCCGCAAAGCTGATGGCCAACGCTTCGGCCAGGAACTGGAAGAGGATCGACCGCTTGCGCGCCCCCAGCGCCTTCAGGGTCCCGATCTCCCGGGTGCGCTGCTGCACCGAGACCAGCATGATGTTCATCAGTCCTACGCCACCGATGCCTAGGGTCAGCGTGCCGATGAACCCCAGCAGCACTTTCAGTCCCATGGTGATGACATGGAACTGGTGCAGTTGCTTCATGGAATTGAACAGAAAGACGGCCCGGCGGTCCTCCGGATTGTACTGGTGCAGCGAGGCCAGGGTCTGGCGCACCATCTTCTCGGTCTTCTCCCAATCCATGGCTTCGTAGTCCAGCCAGATGCTGTCGATGTACTGGCTGTTCTTCAGGTCGCCGGCGGTGTGAAACGGGATATAGATGATGCGGTTGATGTTGTCATCGCCCTCCTGCATCTTGGGCTCCAGCACTCCGATGACCTGGAAGCTGATGCCGTCGATGCGGATGGTCTCGCTCACGGCGAAGCGGCCGGAGAAGAGCTTGGTCTTGGCCTCGCTGCCGAGCACCGCCACGCGCGCCCGCTGCACATTGTCTTCTTCATTGAAGAAGCGTCCGGTGTCCACCTTGAGCACCCGGATGTTCTGGGCACTCGAGTTGTTGCCGATGACCTGCAACTGGTAGGAGCGGTTGTCGGCCTGGACCGTGGAGTCTTTCCATAACTCCGGGGTCACGTGCCGGATGGTAGGAACGGTCTCCTGCAGCCGCTCTACATCCTCCACCTTCAGCCGGATCTGGGTGCCCGCCTTGGCGCCGCCCACCTGCATCGAGGTCCGGCCCGGGAAGATGCCGATCACCTTGGCCCCGAACGACTCGAAGATGTGCTGGATGGCGGTGCCGAAGCCCGACCCATAGGCCAGCAGCAAGATGACGGTGGCGATGCCCCAGGCCATGCCGCACATGGTGAGAGTGGCGCGGCGGCGGTCGTGCTGCATGGCGCCGTACGCTTCGTGGAGCAGGTCGCTGAGCATCGTTACTCCTGTCTCAGGGCTTCCACCGGCGGCAGGGCCGCGGCTTTGCGCGCCGGATACACGCCGGCGGCGATGCCCGCCAGCGACAGCGAGCTGATGGCCAGGGCCGCGCTCGAGGCCACCAGCGTCGGGGGATCGAAGCCCTCGGGCGACGGCAGCTTGTGCAGGAAGTGCATGAGCAGCGCGGCCGCCCCCATCCCCACCGCCCCGGAGACGATAGTCAGCGTGATCCCTTCCAGTAGGAACTGGGTCAGGATGTTGTGATTGGTGGCGCCCAGCGCCTTGCGCAGGCCGATCTCCTTGGTCCGCTCCGCCACCGACACCAGCATGATGTTGATGATGCCGATGGCCCCCAGCGCCAGCGTCACCAGACCCACGCTGCCTAGGAACATGTTCATAGCATCGAAGATCTTGCCCACCATCTCCTGGTTCTTCACCGTGTCCCAGTCCTCGAAAGCATCCTCATTGTGGACGTCAAAGCCGTGGTTGCGGGCCACCACGGCGCGCGCTTCCTGCCGCGCCAGGTCATGGTCGGCCCTGCTGGTGGGCGTGTAATTGATGAACGAGACGGCGTTGGTCACGGGCGCGTCCTTCACCGCGAAGTACAGCGCCAGCGTCTCGTAGGGGATGTAGGCGCGGACCGAGGTCGAATTGTTCTCGTTCTTGGTGAAGTTGGAGATGACGCCCACCACCTCGAAGCGGATGCCGTTCAGCAGCACGTGCTTGCCGATGGGCGCTTCGTCGTTGGGGAACAGGTTGCGCTTCATCTCGTAGCCCAGCACCACGACGTTGCGCTTCTGCTCGTTGTCGAGGTCGTTGAGCCAGCGCCCTTTGCCGATGGGCAGGTAGCGGATCTTGTTGAAGATGGGCAGGATGCCGGTGACCTGGCCGTTGGAGCTCTGGAATTCGCTGACCGCCCGGATGTCGCCGCGGATCAGCAGCGGCGTGGCCCACTTGATGTGCGGTTGCTGGGAGATGTCGAGGTAATCCTGGTAGGTCAGCCAGTAGCGCCGCATCCCGGTGGCCTGGCCGGGCACCGCCGGTACCCGCCCCGGGAACAGGAACATAATATTCTCGCCGAGTTGGTCAAGCTCGCGCTGGTTGCCGGTGCGGAAGCCTTCGCCCACGCCCACCAGCAGCAACAACGAGCCCACACCCCAGGCGATCCCGAACATGGTCAGGAAGGAGCGCAGCTTGTGCGCCCACAGCGTGCGCAGGGTCTGGCGAAAGATATCGCCTAGGATCCGCATATGTTCTATTACGCGTCGCCGACGCGAAATGTTCCGGGTGGACTCCATGGATGAGACTGATTCTCCAGCTACTTGTCACCAAGGGGAAGAAAATTTAAGGGGGGCCGAGGCCCCCCGCTGACTCCCGACTCCTGCCTCCCGACTACCTTGTTTTCATCTCGCGCGCGGTCAGGCCGGCAACGTCGGGCGCTTTCGAACTGACCGCCGCCTTGGCCTTCTCGTCGGGATAGTCGTACACCCCGCGGCCGGTCTTGCGCCCCAGCCGCCCGGATTTCACGTACTGCACCAGAAGCGGTGCAGGGCGAAATTTCTCGCCCAACGACTTGTGCAGGTACTCGAGGATGTGCAGCCGCGTATCCAGACCGACAAGGTCCACTAGCTCAAAGGGTCCCATGGGATGGTTCAAGCCTAACTTTAAGGCGCGGTCGATGTCCTCGGCGCTGGCGATGCCCTCCTGCAGCATGTAAAACGCTTCGTTGCCGATCATGGCGTTGATGCGGCTGGTGATGAACCCGGGCGACTCCTTGACCACCACCACTTCTTTGCCCATGCGCTTGCCCACGCCGACCGCGGCCTCGAGCGTCTCGGCGTCGGTCTCCAGCGCGCGCACCACCTCCAGCAGCTTCATCTTGTGCACCGGATTGAAGAAGTGCATGCCCACGCACTTGGGCGCACGATAGGTCACGGAGGCGATCTCGGTGATCGAGAGCCCCGAAGTGTTGCTGGCCAGGATGGTGGTGGGGGCACAGATCTTGTCCAGCAGGGTGAAGATCTCGATCTTGGATTCCAGCTCTTCGGGGACAGCCTCGATCACCAGGTCGGCGGCGCGGGCGGCCTCCTCGATGGAGCCGGCGAAGTCGATGCGGTTGAATGCCCGGTCGGCCTCGGTCGCACTCACCTTGCCCAGCTCGACCGCTTTGTCCAGGTTGTCGCGGATCTCGGTCTCGGCCCGCCGGAGGCTGGCGGGCAGGATGTCTTCGAGGATGGTCTTGTAGCCGCCCAGCGCGGCGGCGTGGGCGATGCCCCGCCCCATGATCCCGGCCCCGATGACGGAGATGGTGCGGATCTCAGCCATTGCCGCCCTTTTCCAGCGACTCCAGCACCTTGATGTAGCTGGGGTCGGCCTTGCGCATGTACTCCGCCAGCCGCTTCTTCTCCTCCTCGTTCATCATCGGGGTATGGCCGATGATGCGCCGCAGCGTCGCCGAGATATCGTCCACGTAATTCATGACACGGATGAGTTCGCCTGTTGTGACTGCTGCCATGGTGTCCTCCTCCCAGGCTAGGCCGCGGCCGGGATTCCTGTTTCGCCGCAGGATGCGCGCGAATCTGTTATTTTCGTCGCTGCCGGGGATTTAGTAAAGTCGGGCAAGATGGATGGTAGAGACGGCCGTCAGGCCGTCTCCTGAGATGCCCTGACGGGCGTCTCTACTGAAAGTATGCTGCGCGACAAAAACCTGATCCCGCTCTCCCACCAGCACCAGCACGCGCTGGCACTCTGCGTCCGCATCGACCGCTCGCTGCAGGCGGGAGGCAAAGCGGAGGACTGGAACGACGAGATCGCCCGTGCCTTCGACACCGAGATCCAATATCACTTCGCGGCCGAGGAGCAGATCCTCTTCCCCGCTTGCGAGAAGTACGAGCCGCTCAAGCTACTGATCAAGCAGCTGCTCGCCGAACACGTCACGCTGCGCGGCTTCTTCGCCATGGCCGCGGCGAAGACCATGGACGTCCGCCAGCTCGCCACCTTCCACCAGAGCTTGTCGCAGCACATCCGCACTGAGGAGCGTGAGCTCTTCGAGCAATCCCAGAGGCTGATGCCGCAGCCGGAGATGGACGCGCTCGGCGCCGCCATGCAGCGCTACTTCGAGACCTCCGGCATGCCCGGCGCGGCGTGCGACATACGCTCCGAGGCCTAAGCCGGTAGCGCCCGGTCGCGATCGGTGACCTCGACCAGCGCGGCCAGCCGCTCGGCCAGCGCCGGCGTCAGCGCGCCGAGAGCGTAGCGCCAAGCCCAGTTGCCGTCCGGCTTGCTGGGCACATTCATGCGCGCCTCGCTTCCCAGTCCGAGCACGTCCTGCAAGGGGATGACGCACAGGTCCGCGACCGATCCCATGGCGCTGCGGATGAAGTCCCAGTGGATGCCGTCCTTCGATTCGCCCAAATACGCCCGCACCGCCCGGCGCTCCTCGTCGGTCGCCGAAGCCTTCCACCAGCCGGGAGTAGTGTCGTTGTCGTGCGTACCGGTGTACACCACGCAGTTGGTGGTGAAGTTGTGCGGCAGGTAGACGTGTGCGCCCTTGTTGCCGAAGGCGAACTGCATCACCCGCATGCCGGGGATGCCCAGGCGCTCGCGCAAGGCGTGGACCTCGGGAGTGATGAAGCCGAGGTCCTCGGCGATGAAGGGCAGGTCGCCCAGGGCGTTGCGCAAGGCGTGGAAGAGCTCGTCGTTCGGGCCTTTGACCCAGCGCCCACGCACCGCGGTGGGCTCGCTGGCCGGGATCTCCCAGTACGCCTCGAAGCCGCGGAAGTGGTCCAGGCGGACGATGTCGCAGGTCTGGGTAGCCCAGCGCATGCGCTGGATCCACCAATCGTAGCCGCGCTGCCGCAGCGCGTCCCAGCGGTAGAGCGGGCACCCCCAGCGCTGGCCGGTGACGCTGAAGGCATCCGGCGGCACCCCCGCCACCACGTAAGGGTTGCGCTCCCCATCCAGGTGAAAGATCTCGGGATGGGTCCAGACGTCGGCCGAGTCGTAGCTGACGAAGATGGCGATGTCGCCGATGATCTTGATGCCTTTACTCCGGCCGTAAGCGTGCAGGGCGTGCCACTGCTGGTAGAAGGCGAACTGGATGGCGCGCCGCAGTTCGAGCTCGCCGGCCAACTCGCGCCCCGTGCGGTCCAGGGCGGCCGGATCGCGCAGCGCCAGTTCCCGCGGCCAGGTGTTCCAGCTCCCCTCTCCATAGCGCTCGCGCAACGCTTCGAAGAAAACGTAATCGTCCAGCCACCAGATGTTCTCCTGACGCCAGCTCTCGAAACGGCGGAGGAACTCCGAGTTACCGGCGCGCAGGAAATTCCGGGCCGCTTCGCGAAGCAGCGGCCACTTGGCCGCCCGCACGCGCGTAAAATCCACCGCCCCTTGTGGCCGGCTGAGGCCGGAGAGGCTGGCGCGGTCGATCCACCCGTGCTCGGCCAGCCGTTCCAGGCTGATCAGCAGAGGGTTGCCAGCGAAGGCCGAGGTTGCGGAATAGGGCGAGTTGCCGATCCCCGGCGGAGCCAGGGGCAGCACCTGCCAGAGTCCCTGCCGGGCGGCAGCCAGGAAGTCTACGAAGGCGTACGCCTCCGCTCCCAGATCGCCGATCCCGCCGGCGGAGGGCAGCGATGTCGGGTGCAGCAGGATCCCGGAAGCGCGCTCGAATGGCATGGTCTGAAAGTGTAGGCCGGGCGCCCCGCCCGGCCAATGCCCCGGATGTAACGGTGTTCGGCTGACGATCGCCGGCCGACGACCGACGACTTCGTCCTACAGTCCCGCGCCCAGCTTCTGGTTGAAGATGCGGTCGCGCTCTTCCTTGTTCCAGCGGATCTTGCCTTCTTTTTCCATGCGCTCGCGCAGGCTGACGGCAAAATTCTGCAGCACCATCTCGCGCTTGCGCTGCAGCAGGGACTCGCGCAGTTGCTCCTGCGTCTTGTCGAAGTCGGCCAGTGAAGGCTCCTGCCGCTCGACCACCGAGAACACGATCCCATTGCCAGCGCCGCCGCGGATGGGACCGCTGATCTCGCCCGGCTTCATGGAGAATGCGACTGAGGCCTGGTCGGCCATGGAACCGACGTCGGGGACCTGCCCGGACGGCAGTACCAGCTCGCTGGTCTTGAGGGTGGCGCCCACTTCCTGGGCCGCCTTCTTCAGGTCGTGTTCAGCGTGGGCCCGGTCCGCCAGCTCTTGCGTCTTCTGTCCCAACAGCTGCTGGGCACGCTCTTGCTTGAAGTCGGCCTCGACCCGCGGCTGGATCTGCTCGAAGGTGGGCGTCTGCGCCGGCTTGATCTGCGTCACCTGGTACACGACGAAGCCTTGGGCGACCGGGGCCACGGCGGGCGCCGATTTCTCGGTGGCGCTGAAAATCCGGTCCATCAGCTCCGGCGAGAGCCCCACCCCGGGTAGCTGGCTGCGGCGGGTGAACAGCTCCGGCTCGGTTACCGCGAAGCCATTCTTGGCCGCCGCCTGCTCCAGCGGCAAAGTGCGGGCCTGCGACTGGATGGCGTTGGCGATCTGCTCGGCGTCGCGCTGCGCCTTTTGCTGCTTGACGATGGGCTCGATCTGCGCTTTCACCTCGTCGAAGCTCTGCAGGTGGGCGCTGCGCTTGTCGTCCAGGCGGATGATGTGGAAGCCGAACGGGCTCTGCACCAGCCCGCTGGTCTCTCCCTTGTTCAGCGCGAACGCCGCCTGCTCGAATTCCTTGACCGTGCGGCCGCGCCCGATCCAGCCGAGAGATCCGCCCTGGTCCTTGCTCCCCGGGTCCTCGGAGTACTTCCTGGCGAGGGCGGCGAAGTCGCCGCCGGCGCGCACCTGCTTCAGGACGTCCTCCGCCTCCTTGCGCGCGGCTTCCACCTTGGCGGTGTCTTTCGCGTCCGCCGCGGCGATCAGGATGTGCCGGACGTTGACCTCATCCTGCACCCGGAACTGCTCTTTGTGCTCGTTGTAGTAGCGCTGCAGGTCATCGCGCGTCACCGGCATCTTCTCGGCGACCCTGGCCGAGTCCACCACCACGTACTTGGCCTTGCGCTGCTCCGGGATGGCGTCCTTGTAGCGTCCCTTGTTGTGCTCGAAGTAGGCGCGCAGTTCCGCTTCACTGGCGTGCACCTGCTTCATGACGTCTTCCGGAGAGACGACGGCGTACTCCAGTTTGACCTTGGTATTCTCCTTCAGGTAGTTCGCCTTCAGCTCCTCGGGCAAGACCACGACGCCGTCGGCCACCAGGCCGCGCAGCTTGCGCAGCAGCAGCTCCGTTTTCAAGGCTTGCTCGAACTCCGCCACGCTCATGCGCAGGTTCTTCATCACAAAATCCTCGTAGCGGGCCTCGCCCACAAACTCGCCGTTGGGGAAGAGCGTCTGGCCCCAGTATCCGCTCTGCAATTCCTGGCGCAGGTCCGCGTCCGTCACCTTGAGCCCCAGGCGGTTGGCCTCGACCATCATCGCCCGCGCGGTGACGATGCCGTCCGCGGCTTGCTGGCGGATGAAGGGCATGAGCTGCTGGGGGTAGCTGCGCTGCTCGCGTATCTGCTGGGCCCGCGCCTCGACCTCCTGGGTAGTGACTTGCTGGTCATCGATCTGGGCCAGCACGCCCGGGGTGGTGTTGGCAAAGCCGAACGATTCGCCGAGGAACCCGCCCGGGATAAGCTGGATCACCATGGCCGCCGAGAAGAACACAAGGATGGAGCCCAAGGCGATCTTCTTGAATTTTCCAGGTGTCTGAAGAAAACGGATCATTGGTCAGGAAACTCCCAGTCTTGCTGCAGAAACTCTGATTATACCAGCGCGTTCCTTCCCGGCTGACAGCCACAGCCGGCGACGGCTAGAATCATCCGGAGGCATTCCATGCTCCGTCTCACCTCCCTTCTTCTCCTGGCCGCATTCCAGTTCGCCGCCCAGAAAGGAGCGACCATGCCTTTTTCCCTGCAATCCAGCGCCTTCAAAGAGGGCGCCGACATCCCTCGCCAGTACACCTGCGAAGGCGCCGATGTTTCTCCCGCGCTCGCCTGGAGCGAACCGCCGTCGAAGACCCAGACCTTCGCGCTGATCGCCGATGATCCCGATGCCCCCGTCGGCACCTGGGTGCACTGGGTGGCGTGGAACATTCCGGCCACCGCGCGACAGCTGCCCGAGAACGTCTCCAAGACCGCCGAGCTCGCGGGCGGCGGACACCAGGGCACCAATGATTTCCGGAAGACCGGGTACGGCGGCCCTTGCCCTCCGCCGGGAAAGGCGCACCGCTACTTCTTCAAGCTCTACGCTCTGGACGCGAAACTCGAACTGAAGCCCGGCGCCACCAAGAAGGACCTGGAGCAGGCGATGAAGGGCCACATCCTGGCGGAGACCCAGTTGATGGGCAAGTACCAGCGGGGCCGCTGACCGCCCGGACCCAGGCACTTGGGCAGCCCAGGAAAATCCTCTGAATCCTTATTCCCGATACGGGAATCCCTAGCAAGAATTGCTGGCCGCTGCTGACACCGTCTCTTCGGGGAAGCAGCCGCTCTGATGCCCGCGATCTCTGGAGCCCGGATCGTTTCCCCCGGCGAGCCGGCCTTCCAGCCTCCACTTAGGGGGCGGCTTTTTCAGGAGGCTCCCAATGAATGCGTTGCTCCTCATCCACGTAGCGTTGAGTCTGGCGGGGATCGGTTCGGGAATTGTCGTTCTCTGGGGCTTGCTGAGCGGCAAGCGCCTCGATGGCTGGACCGG
>DATKKJ010000126.1 GCA_035543055.1 Terriglobales bacterium
ACCCTCTCGCTCCAGCTCGAGATCGTCGAAGGCATGTGGTATCCCGATGGCTACGACTCCACCGGTGTGCTCATTCCGGTCTTCGCGGAACCCGGCAAGCCACCGACCGATCCCGGCCCCCTACTCCGGGTGCGCGAGGGAACGACCATCGACGTCTCCATCCGCAATCGCATCGCCGGAAAAACCGCGACCGTGCACGGCCTTCATACTCGTCCCGGCAAGGATCAACCTGTCGAAGTTCCGTTCGGCGAGGAGCGTCACGTCCGCTTCTCTGCCGGTGCGCCGGGAGCGTACTTTTACTGGGCATCCGTCGGCGGCAAATCCCTTCAGGAGCGCGACATCGACAGCGAGCTCTCCGGGGCCTTCATCGTCGATCCACCCGGCAAGCCTGCGAAAGATCCTATCTTCATCATCAGTGCCTACGATCGCCCACCCGACCCCAAAGCCACCCCGCCGGTGCAGGAGCTGGACACTTTCGCCATTAACGGGCGTTCCTGGCCCCACACTCAGCACTTCACCCACACCGTCGGCGAGCCCATCCACTGGACTTGGATCAACGCCAGCTACGAGCCTCACCCGCTCCATCTGCACGGGACCTACTTCTCCGTCGATAGCCTCGGCGACAATGAACGCGACCGCATCTTCCCGCCGTCCGAGCGCCGCCTGGTCGTCACCGAGTCGCTCGCCGACAACGGCACCATGCGCATGACCTGGTCCCCCGAGCAACCCGGCAACTGGCTCTTTCACTGTCACATCCTTTATCACGTCACTCCCTACCTCGACCTCTCGTCCCAGATCGCCTATCCGAAGTACGAAGATTTCGTGGCCGCCCACGACCACTCCCACAAGCACATGGCAGGACTGGTGCTCGGGGTGACGGCGCTGCCGCGCCCCGGAGCGCGCGCCGCAGTCAAGCCCGCGCCCCGCCTGCTCACCCTGGTTGCGGCCCCGCGCGGCGACAAGCTTGGCGACCTGCCCGCGCTCGGATATCAGCTCTTCGCCGGCGATGTCGACCCCGCTCCCGGCACTCTCCGTGTCGTTGCTCCCGGAGTTCCTATCGTGCTCACCCGCGGCCAGCCGGTCGCCATCAAGGTCGTGAACCGCCTGCAGGACTCCACTTCGGTTCACTGGCATGGCATCCAATTGGAGAGTTACTTCGACGGGGTCGTCGGATGGGGAGGTCTTGCCCCGCAGGTCACGCCGGCCATCGCGCCCGGAGACTCTTTTGTCGCCCACTTCACGCCTCCGCGCTCCGGCACCTTCATCTATCACACCCATCTGAACGATCTGGAGCAGATCAGCACCGGGCTCTACGGGGCGCTGATTGTGGTGGACCACCACGAATCCTTCGATCCGGATTCCGACAAGGTCTTCGTCTTGAGCCGCGGCGGCATCGACGACGAGAAAGCCCCCGTGCTCATCAACGGAGTAGTCCAGGCCGCTCCTCTCTCCCTGCGCGCCGGCAAGCGCTATCGTCTGCGCTTTGTCGGCATTACCGCTGCGGCCACGGTAACGGTTTCGCTCAAGTCGGGCGACTCTGTCGCCACTTGGCGTCCGCTGGCCAAGGACGGGGCCGACCTGCCTGCTTCCTACACCGCGCCGAAGCCCGCAACCGTCGCCCTCGATCCCGGCGAAACCTACGACTTTGAGTACGTCCCCGCCGCCCCCGGCCAGTTTGTGCTCGAAGCATCTATCCGCAAGGGAAAATTGCTGGCCACTGTGCCCTTCCAGGTTGCCCCATAAACACCAACGGCGCGGCTTCTGCCGCGCCCTCTCTGTACTCTGAACTCTGTACTAGCCTTTCTTCAGTTCGATCAGCACCTGCCGCGCCACTTCCTTCAGCGTCTCGAAGACCCCCACCCCCTGGAAGGCCACCGCTTCGAACACCGGCTCGCCCTTCTTGACCAGGTCCTTCTTCAGGTCATCCACCGACATCACGTTGGGCAGGTCGCGCTTGTTGAGCTGGAGCACGTACGGGATCTTGTTGAAGTCGTAGCCGTGCTCTTTGAGGTTGTCGTTCAGGTTCTCCAGCGCTTCGACGTTGGCGTCCATGCGCTCTTCCTGGGAATCGGCGACGAACACCACCCCATCCACCCCGCGCAGGATCAGCTTGCGGCTGGCGTCGTAGAACACCTGGCCGGGGACGGTGTACAGGTGAAAGCGGGTCTTGAAGCCGCGCACCGTGCCCAGGTCCAGGGGAAGGAAGTCGAAGAACAGCGTGCGGTCGGTCTCCGTGGCCAGGGAGATCATCTTGCCCTTCTGCTTGTCGGCGGTCTTGTCGAAGACGACCTGCAGGTTGGTCGTCTTCCCGCCCAGACCGGGGCCGTAATAGACGATTTTGCAGTTGATCTCGCGGGCCGCGAAGTTGATGAAACTCAAGACCCTTGCCTCGCTGGGCGCGGCCCGCGCCGGGCACGTCGCGGCACGCGCTGGATTGAGCTGCTGGTGGTTGCGCTGCTCGCCTCTTATACCACATCGAATCACGCCCAAGGGCCAGTTTTCTCAGGCACGACGCGTGTTTCGGCGGCTCAACTTCCCGGCGGCAGCGGGAAATAACCGGGCTTGGCCTTCACATCCAGGCCCCCGCGATGCACCCGCACCTCGATATTGCGGTACGTGCCGGAGGCAGTGGCCTTGGCCAGGTAGCCGAGGGTGTACTGGTTGCGGGCGGTGGCGGTCACCCGTGCGTACGCCGTCTCGATGGCGGAGCGATCAAGCTCCGGGTACACCTCGCCGCCGGTGTCGGCCGCATAGCGATTCAGGATGTTTCCGTAAGCCGTTCCCGGGATGTGCGCCTTCTGCGCCGTCCGGTACACCGGCAGCGCGCCCGTGTCCACCGCTACTCCGTACACCGCGATCTCGCTGGAGAGCAGCACCTTGCGCACTTCGTCGTACCTCGCGCGGCTACCCCACTCCTTGCCGTCGCTGATCACGAAAATGATCTTGCGCCGGGCGCGGTCGCGTTTGGCCAGGTCGTGCGCCGCCAGCAGGATAGCGTCGTTCAGCACCTCCGATTGCCGTCCCGGGTAGTTCACCATGGGCACGCTGGGGTCCACCGGACGCCCGTTGATGGAAGGGCCGCCCGCCATCGGCCCCGAGGTCACCGGCGGCCCCGGATTCTGGCCCTTCGGCTTGACCCGCCGCAGGGCGACGGCGAAGCGGTCGGTCATGGCGCTGTAGTCCAGTTCTCGCCGCACGGTGCTGCCGAAGGTGTAGAACGCGACCTCGTCGAAATCGCTGAAAGCGCCGACCAGCGCGCCCATGGTCTCGTTCACCTTGCGCATCTCGCCTTCGGGAAGGTTCACGTCCACCACCAGGGCGGCGCTCAAGGGGAAGGGATCGCTGGTGAAGAAGTTGATGCGCTGCTCCACTCCTTCTTCCATCACCGTGAAGTCTTTGCGCAGCAGCCCCTCGACCAGGTGGCCGCTGTCGTCGCGCACGGTCACCGGGATGAACACCTGGTTCACCGTCTTGATGATGGTGAACATCTTGTCGCGGGAGTCGACCCCGGAGTCCGCGGCATGGGGGACTGCCGGCATGATGTCGGGCTTGGGGGCGGGCGCTTGCGGCTCCGCCGGGGGAGGGGCTGCTTTGGGGAATGCCGGGGGCTGCTGCGGCTGTGGCTGCGGGGCATCCGGGAGCTGCTCGGTCTTCTGCTGGGCAGCCGATGGGGCGTCCGGATGCGCCTGCTGGCCTGCTGCCACGCAGGCTGCCACCATCACTACGCACGCCACCGCCTGGGAGAACCGCATGAGGAGTGCCAAAGGTCCGCCTTCCGCCTGGTTTTACCGCAACGATGCCCGAAGTTCCTGCATCTTACGATAGTCTAGACTAGCAAAAAGGTGCTGAAAAGTATGCGAACTGGCCTCGCGGTCCGCCTCGGTCTGTCCCTCTTCGTCTTGAGCCTCTGCGCCGCGCCGCTCTGGGCGCAGGAGGCCCCCAAGGAGCAGGGGCCGGACCAGCAGGGGGAGCTGCCCACCTTCCGCACCCAGGTCAACGTGGTCAACCTGTTCTTCAACGTGAAGGACAAGCACGGCGCCCTCATCCCCGGCCTCACCAAAGACGAATTCGAGGTCTTCGAAGACGGCAAGCCGCAGACCATCAAGTACTTCTCCGCCGAGACCAATCAGCCCCTGACTCTCGGCATCCTCATCGACACCAGCGCCAGCCAGCAGCGGGTGCTGCCCATGGAGCAGGACGTGGGCGCCGCCTTTCTCAAGGAGGTGCTCACTCCCAAAGACCTTGCTTTCGTCATCAACTTCGATGTCAACGTCGAATTGCAGCAGGACTTCACCAGCTCCGCCCGGGACCTGCGCGAGGCCCTCATGCGGGTGAGGATCAATTCCGGAAGTCCCCCCGTGACCGGTATCCCCGGGGTGGGCGGCGGGCCTATCCCCCAGCACGGGACTCCCAAAGGCACGCTGCTCTACGACGCCATCTTCCTGGCCGCGGATGAGAAGCTGAAGAACGAAGTCGGCCGCAAGGCCATGATCATCCTCACCGACGGCGAAGACCAGGGCAGCATGATGATCCTGAACCGGGCCGTCGAGGCCGCGCAGAGGGCGGACACCATCGTCTACGTCCTGCTCATCGCCGACCGCGGCTTCTACTACGGCGCCATGGGCTATTCCGGCGACCGCGACATGAAGCGCCTCACCGAGCAGACGGGAGGCCGGACCATCGAAGTGGGGAACAAGTACGAGAAGGTGAAGAAGGCCTTCGACCAGATCGCCGCTGAGCTACGCAGCCAGTACAGCATCGGCTATACCCCGACCAATACCGCCCGCGATGGCAGCTTCCGCAAGATCGAGCTGGTCAGCAAGCAGGGCTACCACGTCCAGACCCGCAAGGGCTACTACGCCCCGACAAGATAGCCATCAGCCGTCAGCCATTAGCCATAAAGTAGCAGTGTCATCCCGAGGGGCTTCAGCCCCGAGGGACCTGCTTTTCTTCGCGGGGGAATGAACACCCCTGCTCGCCAGGGGCCTTCTTCAACTGAGTACTGGGCGCTGGGTACCGGGTCTACTCTCTCGGCGCAAAGTATCCCTTCCTGGCCCGCACTTTGTATTTCTTGTTGTCGGCCAGGATCTCGATGCTGCGGTACCTGCCGTTGGCAATGAACTGGGCCGGCTTGTAGGCGACTTGGTACTGACTGCGCAATTCTTCCTGGATCTCGGTAAAGGCGTTGGACACGTCCTGGATCTTGAAGGGGAAGAAAGCGCGGCCGCCGGTGGCTTCCGACATGCGTTCCAGCACCTTGTCGCCCGGCAAGCCCTTCATGTCGGCGGTATTGGTGCTGATGGCGTAGATGATGACCTCGGCGCGCTGCGCCATCTCGATGGCCTCCTCCCGCGTGACCCGGCTCTGGTTGTCGTCGCCGTCGCTCAGCAGGATGATGGCCCGGCGCGCCGGCCCCGTCACCGGCGCCTTCATCAGCTTGTCGCGGCAAGCGAAGTACACCGCGTCATACAGGGCGGTACCTCCTCCCGGCCGCAGTATGTGGATCCCTTTGGAGAGCTTTTCGGAGTCGTCGGTGAAGTCCTGCGTGACCTCGGTCGTGGTATCGAAGCCGATCACGAATGCCAGGTCCGATTTCGGCCGCACGATCTGGTTCAGGAACTCGGTCGCCGCTTCCTGCTCGAAGCGGAAGCGCAGGGCGATGGAGTTGCTCGAATCGATCAGCAGGCCGACCCGCAGGGGCAGGTCGGTCTCGCTGCGAAAGTCCTTCACCGCTTCCGGCGGCCGCTTGTCGTCCAGGAAATGGAAATCCTGTTCTTTCAGGTCCTTGATGAACCTGCCGTGCTTGTCGGTCACGGTGAAGATGACGTTCACCTCTTCCACTTTCTTGTGGAAGGTGGTGACGTCGGGGTCGTCCGTCTTGCCGCTGACAGCGCCGGGAAGCGACGCCTGTTGCGCCGGCACCTGCGGCTTAGCCCCGGCCGGAGGCGGGCCGCTGGGCGCGGGATAGCTCGGCGCCGGTGTCTGTGCCCACACCACCGCGGTCAACGCGAGAAACAAAGGAAGGGAATACACAGTCTTCATTGCGTTACTGTCGATTATAGCTGCTCACCCGCCGCGCTTGCCCGTGGAGTTCGCCGCAGACCTTTGGTAACTCTTTCACAGAACATTCCGAGCGCAGGCCGAAGGCTGATGCGAGGAAGCCCTACCCGCGGCAGGACTGCTGGCGACAGGGCTCCCTCGCTTCGCTCGGCATGTTATGTGCGGTGCTCTACCTCCGTCAGAAATCGTTCCAATTCCTCCGGCAATCCTCGGGAAAAAGTCAGGGCCTCTCCCGTTCTTGGGTGCTCGAGCTGGAGCTTGCCGGCGTGCAGAAAATTGCGCCCCAGGCTGAGGGTGCCGTTCTTGCTGCGGATCTCCCGCGGCGCCCCGTACAGCGTGTCGCCCACGACCGGGTGCCCGATCGACGCCAGGTGGACCCGGATCTGGTGGGTGCGCCCGGTCTCGATCTGGACTTCGAGCAATGCGAACTTACCGAACCGGCTCTCCACCCGCCGCAGCACCTTGAAGTGCGATACCGCCGCGCGCCCGCCGCTGCCCCGCGTGGTCATGCGCGTGCGCCGCTTGCGGTCCCGGCTGATCGGGTCGGAGATCGTTCCCCGGTCCTGTTTCGGCCAGCCATGCACCAGCGCCAGGTAAGTCTTCTTCACCGCCCGCCCGGCGAACTGGCGCGCCAGCTTGCGGTGCGATACGTCGTTCTTGGCGACGACGATCAGCCCGCTGGTTTCCTTGTCCAGACGATGCACGATGCCGGGGCGCAGCTCGCCGCCCACCCCGCTCAACGCCTGGAACCGGTGCAGGAGGGCGTTGACCAGCGTGCCGCGGTTGCGCGCATCCTCGGTCGCGCCCGATCCCGCGTGCACCATCATGCCCGCCGGCTTGTTCACCACCGCCAGCGAGTCGTCTTCGTACACCACGTCGAGCGGGATGTCCTCCGCCATGGCCCGCAGCGGCGCCGCCTTCACCTCACCCAGCACTTCGACGTGCTCGCCGCCCCGCAGCCGCTGCGATGCCTTGGCGGCGCCGCCATCGACCCGCACCTTCCTTTGCGCGATGAGCTGCTGCACCCGCACCCGGCTCACCTCCGGCAACTGTCCCGTCAGGAACTGGTCGAGGCGCTTGCCCGCGTCGTCTGCGGTGGCAGTGAAGGATTGGGGAGATTGGAGCATGCAGAGCGGATTGTAGAAGAGCGGTCAGCGATTGGCGATCAGCGTTTAGCCATCCACGCGAGCCCCAAATGGCTAGGCGCTAACCGCTAGTCGCTAATTGCTTGGGTCTTGCCGCCGGCTTCGCCCGCACCATCCACAGCACGCCACCGACGATGACCAGCACGATGGAGATCAACTGTGTCCCGCTCATCATGCCACCAAGAACGCTTCCCCGGCCGGGATCGCCGCGCAGAAACTCCAGAAAGTAGCGCTCCACGCCGTAGAGGAAGAGGTAAGCGCCCATCACCTGGCCGTC
>DATKKJ010000127.1 GCA_035543055.1 Terriglobales bacterium
AGCCGACGTAGGCGCCCGGGCTGTATCCCCACCGGTACCGCCACGCGGCAGCCGGTTGAGGCGAGGTGAGCGTAGCGAACGTCGCACCGATTACTACCACCAGGATGGCGTTTCTTCGCAAGCTACAACTCATTCGACAACCTGCGGCGTCTAACGGGAGAGAGGACGCTGCTTACGTGCAAACGATTAGCCTGACTTTCGCTACTGGCGGCCAATGGTCGCCGGAAGTCGGGGATATGTAGGCAGACCACCCCCGGAGGTCTGCCCTACATCCGCACCGCGCGTTTTGCCGTGATCCGGGGTGGCGGCTGGGCAGGGAGGCTCCACCCAAGCTGGGCCAGGAGGAGCTGCTGGTCGGCCGCCGGCTCCGTGTGGCGGGTGAAGATCAGCTCCCGACCGTCCGTCGTGGGGAAGTGGACGTCGAGCAGTTGCATGGCGGCGAACTTGTCCAGGACCTGCCGGACCGTGAGGCCCGGCGCATGGGGCCGGAGGTGCGCCTTCAAGGTGACGTGCAGGCAGTAGGCGAGGAAGGCGACGAAGATATGCGCCTCGACCCGCTCCGGCCGTTGATGATAGATCGGCCGCACGGCCAACTCATCCTTGAGCGTCTTGAAGACCGCCTCGATCTCGATGAGGTGCAGGTAGTACTCCCAGAGCTGGGCTGGGTCGGTCGCGGTCAGGTTCGAGCGCAAGAGATACCGGCCCTCGCGTCGGCGCACCTGGCGGAGCTTCACCTTGTCCAAGCCGAACGTGAAGTCCACGCGCCGCACCCGGTCAGTCTTGGGCGGCGGGGGCGGTAGCGTCACCGTCACCAGGCTCGCGGTCCGGCCCGCCGCGTGCTGGGCCGCTCCCAGCTTCAACAGCAATGTCTCATAGGTGGGCCGCTGGCGCTGCAGGGCGTACAGGCGCGCCCACAGCCGCTTGAGGCGGCGCCGGCGCATCGCCCGCTCCTTAGCCACGCGGGCGGCGCTCTGGACCCAGACGTACAGTTCCGCGTCTTGGGGCAAGAGCTTGACTTGCACGCTCGGCCGGGCGGCTTGCCAGGGTACCGTGAGCAGTTGCTGTTCCAGCTTGGTCAGCCGGCCCTTCGGCGTGCCCACGAGGTACTGCCCGCCCCGCGCGCGTAACTCGGCCAGCTGGGCTTCGGTCGGGATGCCGCGGTCCATCAGCCAGATCCGGCGGGCCTGGCCGTAGCGGGCTTCGATTTGGGCGAGGAACAGCGGCAGGGTGGTGCTGTCCGCCGTGTTGCCCGGCAAGACCTCGTAGGCGAGCGGGAACCCCTCGGGGGTGATGACGAGCGCGAGCACGACCTGGACACAGTCCGGCCGGTGATCTCGGCTGTAGCCGTAGCGGCGTGGGTCCTCGTCGTCGTCCGGCGGGTCGCTCTCGAAGTAGGTACTGGTCAGATCGTAGAGGAGCAGGTCGTAGGTCGCCCCGAAGAGATCCTGCCAGCGGCGCGTGAGAAACGTGAAGAGGTCCGCCTTGTGGGCGAGCAGCTGGTCGAGACAGCGGTAGAGCGTGTCCTTCGCCACCGCGCCGAGGTCGGCCCCGAGCAGCTCGCCCATGGCGCTGTGGTGGAGCCACTCGCGGTGGAGGCGCCACTCGCTCCCCGGGGCGAGGAAACGATACGCCACCAGGAGCAGCAGCACCTGATCCCAGGCCGTGCCCTCGCGGCTGGGCGGGAGCCGCTCCCGCCAGAACGCATCGAGCTGGAGCTGCCGCCAGAGCTGGCAGGCCACCCAACAGGCACCCCACTGCCGCGGGCGCTCGAGCCGGAAGTCGCGGAGGCGCACTTGAACGCCGATGTCGGCTGCGTGCGCGGGGATCGCCCGATCGGCGGGGAACAGGGCGAGGCGGAGTTGGCGGTGCGTGCCTTCCTCGAACGCTTCAATGCAGCGGAGCCAGCGCGCCTGCTGGCTATCGTTGAGCTCCCCGAGGTAGAGCACGCGCCGGTCGACTGCCCGCCCGTCGGCGCAGCGGCGCTTCTCCTCGATGCTCCAATACCGGTGCTCCTTCCCGTCCTTGCGGCGCGAATGGCAGCGGAGGTACATGGCGGCCCGACGGTAGCGCACTCCTGCCGTGTTGAAAAGGGGATAGGTCTGCCCCCAGGTCGTTTCTCGGCGGGGCAGCTCTGATAATACGAGCAGTTACGCGGGCGGTCAGGATGAAAATTGTTGTTTTCACGATCCAGTAGCGAAAGTCAGGTTAGTGTGGGCTGGATTCGATGGCCATTGGAAGGTGGAAATTCGAGGCGTTGGTCCTTTTGATGTCGGGCATAACGGTGAAGAAATATCCCGGAATCTCTTCTGGCATTCGCCTGACGGAGATACCTCTATGGGTAGATCGATCGGGTCAAACAGGCCGCTATTGGGCCATGTGTTTCCACCGCTTTGATGCCTGCGGAGGGGCTTGTTTCCTACTGCCGCTCGCTG
>DATKKJ010000128.1 GCA_035543055.1 Terriglobales bacterium
AACAGGCTCTCCAAGTGCTTGCCGATGATCTTGGTCATCAGCAGCGAGGGCACGGCGGTGAACACGAAGGCGACGAGGGTCAGGCCGACCGGATGGGTCAGCGCATTGCGCTCGCCCCGCTCCCCCCGCGGGAACGTGGACAGGAACTTCGCGATCCGCGACCGAAAGTAGAAGGGAAGGCAAAGGATGGCTCCGAGCTGGATGACGATGGTGAACATCTTCCAGTAGCCGCTGGAGAGGCTAATCCCCAGCAGGGCCTCCGCGATCCGCAGGTGCGCGGTCGAGCTGACGGGGAGAAACTCGGTGAGTCCTTCAATGATTCCCAGGATCAGTGCCAGCAAGTATTCGTTCAATTCCCCCAGTCCCCCTAGCTACCAGCTACTCGCTACTAGCTACTACTCCACTGCATTGCTGTACAGGATCACGCCCTGCTCCACCAGGAAGGCCAGCCGCTGGGCGCGTGCTCCCCAGTCCGACTGCGGATAGGCCGATGCCACCTTCTGCGCCAGAGCGATCGCCTTCTGCCTGGCGGCCGCGGACTTTCCCTCCTGGTGGTCGCTGCGATAGATCTCGACCAGCGCCGCCTGCCGCCACGCCGCCTTGTACAGAGCCTCGGGCGCGGCCGGCGACTGCGGATGCTCGGAGGCATATCTCTCGTACAGCTCAGTTTCCTTCTCGGGGCACTTGGGCAGCCCGAGCCATTCGCCGCAGATCTTGTTGTCGAGCAGGTGATAGGCAGCGAGGTCGGCCCACTTCGTGCCCGGGAACTTCTTCATCACCAGCTTCATCATCCCTTCGTCGATGGGCGTGCGCAGGCTGGGGTCCATCTCCTTGGCCGACGGCCGCGAGAACGTGTCGTCGTAATCGATCTGCCACCTGACGTCGGCAGCCCGATAGAGCGCTTCGCCGGCTAACGGGGAATTGGGGAACAGGTCGTACACCGCGTAATACAAGCGCATGGCATCGAGGTCGGCGCCCTTGCGTCCGTGGCGGCGGCTGGCCTCAGCCTCGGAATCCACTGCCTCTCCGAACAGGATGCGGTCTCCGTTCGGCGTCTTGGCGAAGACCACGCCCTTCTCCAGCACCCAGCCGCTGACCTCGCGCCCGCCTTTCAGTGTGGGCAGGACGTGCAGCCATCCCGGAGGCCCTCCCCCGGGCACGAGCGTGAGTTCGTGCCCGCGCTGGAGTTCTTCCATCTTGGCCGAAGTAGTGTCCGGGGCGACATACAGGTTCGCCACACGCAGGTTGTAACCGCGGTCGCCAGCCGTGGCCGTCAGGGCGACCGCGAACATGGCAAGCAGAGCTGAGATCTTCGAACAGCGGGAGAACATAGAAGCAGGATTCTACACTGCGCTTAAGGATGCGCGGGGACGGCCGCGCCCTGCAGGACCTCGGCCAGCAACGCCGGCTCGACGTTGCCGCCGCTGATGACGGCCACCGAGCGGCGCGCCTTCGGGAGCTGGTCGGCGCGGAAGAGGAAGGCTGCGAACGGAACGGCTCCACTGGGCTCGGCCACCAGGTGGGCGTTCAGCGCCAGGCGGCGCATGGCTTCGCGGATCTCGTCCTCGCTGACGGTGACGATGTCGTCCACGTAGCGCTTGATGTGCTCGAAATTCAGCGGCCCCAGGCTCTGGGTGCGCAGCCCGTCGCAGATGGTGCGCGTGGTCTTCTCGGCGGCCCAGGTCACCAGGTGGCCGGTGCGCAGGCTTTCCTGGGCGTCGGCGGAAAGCTCGGGCTCGCAGCCGACCACTTTCACCTCGGGCCGGCTGAGCTTGATCGCGGTCGCGATACCGCCCAGCAACCCGCCCCCGCTCACCGGCGCCAGCACGCATTCGACGTCGGGCAAGTCCTCCAGGATCTCCAGGCCGGCGGTGCCCTGTCCGGCGATGATGTACTCGTCGTTATACGGCGGGATGATGGCGTATCCATGTTCTGCCGCCAGCTCTTCCGCCTTGGCCTGGCGCTCGCTGCTGGCCGGCCCCACGAACACGACTTCCGCGCCCAGCGCTCGCGTGGCCTCGATCTTGGTCTTGGGCGTGTTAGCAGGCATCACGACCACGGCCTTGATGCCGACCTCCCGCGCGCCGTAAGCCACGCCCTGGGCGTGGTTGCCGCTGGAGTAGGTGATGACCCCGCGCCGCCGCTCGGCCTCGGGCAACGCGGCGATCTTGTTGTACGCGCCCCGGATCTTGAACGCGCCGATGGGCTGCAGGCTCTCCGCCTTGAAGTAAAGCTTGCGCTGCGGATCGCCGTGGGGGCAGGGAATCAGCGGCGTCCGCACCGCCACGCCCTTGATGCGCTTCTGCGCCGCCCGAATGTCTTCAAGTGTGACCATCGACTATGAGCTATGCGCTATGGACGATGAGCTAGATTTCCAGGATCACCGGCATGATCAGGGGCCGGCGCTGCGTGTTCTTGGAGATGTAGCGCTTCAGGTCGGCGCGGATCTTCTCCTTGATCACGCCATAGTCGCCCTTTTCCTCTTCGCTGGATCCGTCCAGGGTCTTGAGGATGACGTTCCGCGCCTCCACCAGGAAGCCATTCTCCGCGCCCCCGGCGGCGAAGCCGCGCATTACGATCTCCGGGGTGCGTTCCACTTTTCCGGTCAGCTTGTTGATGGCGATGATGGGGAGCACGATGCCGTCTTCGCTCAGCGCCCGGCGGTCCTTGATGATGAGGTCCTCGACCACGTCGCCCATCGAGCCGGAATCGATGCACACGCGGCCCACGGTGGTCTTCCCGATCTTGCGCGCGCCCAGTTCGTCGAATTCCAGGATCTCCCCCGACTCCAGCAGCATGACGCTGCCCACCGCGCCGTGCATGGTCTTTGCTAGCTCGCAGTGGCGCCGCAGTTGCCGGTACTCCCCGTGGATGGGGATGAAGTATTTCGGCTTCACCAGGTTGATGATGAGCTTGAGCTCTTCCTGGCTGGCGTGTCCGCTGACGTGCACCGGCGGATAGGTGCCGTCCTCATAGACCACCAGCGCCTCGCGGCGGAAGAGGTGGTCAATCATGCGGTAGATGCTCTTCTCGTTGCCGGGGATGATGCGCGACGACAGCACCACGGTGTCGCCCTTCTCGATCTTGGCGTGCTTGTGGTTGTCCACCGCAGCCCGCGACAGCGCCGACATGGGCTCGCCCTGCGTGCCGCTGATCAGCACACAAACCTTGTCGGGCGCGAAATCCTTGACTTGGCCGCCGTGGATGAGGGTGCCGTCGGGGATATCGAGGTACCCGAGGTCCATGGCGATCTCGGCGGATTCGTTCATCGAGCGGCCGATGAGCGCCACCTTGCGGGCGTGCTCGACCGCCATCTCGATCGCCACCTTGATGCGGTGGATGGAAGACGAGAAGCACGCGATGAACAGCCGCCGGTCCGCCCGCAGGTACACCTCGTCGAACTTGCGACGCACCGCTCGCTCGCTGGGGGTGTAGCCCGGGCGCTCCACGTTGGTGGAGTCCTGGAACAGCGCCAGCACGCCCGTCTTGCCGTATTCGGCGAAGGTGTGCAGGTCGAAGAGCCGGTTGTCGGTAGGCGTCGGATCCACCTTGAAGTCGCCGGTGTGGATGATGACCCCAAGCGGCGTGTGGATAGCCAGCGACACGCAGTCCACCAGGCTGTGCGTCACCTGGATGGGATTGATGACGAATGGCCCGATGGTGATCCGCTCGCCCGCCCGGATGTCCTCGAGGAATGCGTTGTCCAGCAGCCCGTGCTCTTCCAGCTTGTTCTCGACGTAGGCCAGGGTGAATTCGGTGCCGTACACCGGCACATTCAGCTCGCTGAGGATCCAGGGCAGGGCGCCGATGTGGTCCTCGTGCCCGTGGGTGAGGACGATGGCCCGCACCTTGTCGCGGTTCTCCAACAGGTAGGTGATGTCGGGGACAACGATGTCCACGCCCAGCAGCTCAGCTTCGGGGAACATCAGGCCGGCGTCGATGACGATGATGTCGTCACCCCAGCGCAGGGCCATGCAGTTCATCCCGAACTCGCCCAGGCCGCCGAGCGGCACGATATGGAGTTTCCCAGCAGGCATAAAGAATCTTTGATGCTAGCACAGCGCGGGACAAAGTAGCCCGCCCGCCCTCGCGCGGGCCGCGTTACACTGATGACGATGTCCTCGCCTGGCTGGCTTTCCCGTCGTCTGGAGAATGTGATCCGCGGCAGCCTGGTCCGCGCCTACGAGACCGTGCGCGTCGATCCCGCGCACTTCCTCTTTCAGTTGCAGGGGGCCCACGGCCTGCCCATCTCGACTTTCCGTGGGATGGCCACGCTGCCGCTGGAGACGGTGGAGGGCATAGCCGAACAGACCATCCGCGCCGGCATGAAGATCGCCGCCGTCGAAGGCGCCGGCATGGGGCTGGGCGGCTTGCTGACCATCGTCCCCGACATGGGCATCCTGGCTGCCATCACCCTGCGTACAGTGCAGAAGCTCAGCCTCATCTACGGCTTCGAATTCAACACCGACGAGGAGGTGGCCGAACTGTGGGTGGCGATGGCCAGCGCAGCGGGCGTGGACATCAGCCGCGAGCTGGTGGAGAAACAGATCGTCAACCGCTTCGTGCCCCGGGTGATCCGGCGCATCGCCGCCCAGGCCAGCGCCGAGTTCGTAGAGAAATGGACCGGCCGCCTGATCCCGCTGCTTAGCGCCGCCATCGGCGCGGGCCTCAATTACTATTTTGTGCGCGTCTGGGGCGAGCGCGCCCGCGCCCACTTCCGCGAGAAGCACCTGCGCCTGCGCCAGCGCCAGCAGTTGCTTGCCGTGTCCGAACCCCTGCAGCTGCCATCCACCTGATTTAACCGCGGAGATCGCCGAGAACGCAGAGAATCAAAGAAAAGGCTGAACCACGGATGCACACGGATCACCCGGATTTCCTGTTTGATCTCAGATCCGTGAATATCCGTACCCATCCGTGGCCGGTATTTCCTCGGCGTTCTCTGCGTGCTCGGCGGTGAAAAACTACTGTGCCGCGCCCTGAAGCACTGCCGGCGACGGGTGTGCCGTTCCCAGTTCGCCCTCCCAGCGGGCGATCACCGCGGTCGCCAGGCAGTTCCCGATGACGTTCACCGCGGTGCGCGCCATGTCCATGATGGGGTCGATGCCCAGCAGCACGAACACCGGCTCGCTGGGCAGTCCGAACGAGGCCGCCGTCGCCATCAAGATGACGAGCGACGCCCGCGACACCCCGGCCACTCCCTTGCTGGTCAGCATCAGCGTGAGCATCAAGACCAGTTGCTGCCCCAGCGACAGGTGCATGCCTCCCGCCTGGGCGACGTAGATCGAGGCCACCGAGAGGTACAGCGTGCTGCCGTCCAGGTTGAAGCTGTAACCCGTGGGCATCACGAAGGCGACGATCGGACGCGGCACCCCGAAGGCCTCCATCTGCTCCATGGCGCGGGGTAGGGCGGCCTCAGAGGTCGAGGTCGCGAAGGCGATCGACGCCGGTTCCGCCACCGCACGCGCGAACCGCCGCACCGGGACCCGCGCCAGCAGCGCGATGGGCAGAAGCACCCCACCGAGGAAGACGACCAGCGCGACGTACAGGGTCGCGATCACCTTGGCCAGGCTGGCTACGATCCCGATGCCGGTGTGTCCCACCGTGTAGGCCACCGCCCCGAAGATGCCGAACGGCGCGAACAGCATCACGAGGTTGGTGAACTTGAACATCACCTCCGACAGGCTCTCGGTGAAGGCCAACATCGGCTTGCGCTTTTGCTCGTTCACCATCGCCAGGGCGATGCCGAACAGGATCGCGAACACCACCACCTGCAGCACCTGGTTCTCGGCCACCGACTTGGCGATGTTCTCGGGAAAGACGTGCAGGATCACCTCGGAGGCGCTCAGCTTCGCCACCGGCAGCTCCGCGGCCGGGGCCGAGGCGCCGATCTTCGCACCCGCTCCCGCCTGGCTGAGGTTGATGGCCGCCAACCCGATGAACAGCGCCACCGTCGTCACCAGCTCGAAATAGACGATTGCCTTGATGCCCATCCGCCCGACCTTTTTCAGGTCGGCGTGCCCGGCGATGCCGCTCACCAGGGTCCCGAACAGCAACGGCGCGATGATGACCTTGATGAGCCGGATGAAGATCTGCCCCACGACCTTCAGGGCGTCGGAATACTGCGGCAAGTCGTGTCCGACCTCCGCGCCGGCGATCATGGCGACAAAGATCCAGGTGGTCAGCGAGCGGCGGAAGGCGGCATAGGCGATCAGCGCGACGATCGCCAGCCAGCGGGTGGTGCTCGGGACTGGGGTCGATAAGTGGGCAAGATTGGCGACGGCGGCCAGAAATACGAGCGCCAGCGCAACGACCAGGAGCCTGCGGCTCACCGCAGCAGTTCCTCCAGCGAGATCCCGCGCTCCGTCTTCTCGTCGCGATACTTCACGATCACCGGCGTGTACAGCGACAGCCCCCACTCCGTCGCCTTGCCCTTCTGGATGGCGCGCGACCCGGGCACCACTACCGCTCCTTCCGGGATCTCCAGAGGATGCGTCTCGGTGGCGCGATACACTTCGCCCCGCACCAGGTCATAGACCGGTGTGGAGCGGGTCAGGATGACGCCGGCGCCCAGGACTGCCCGCGCGCGCACCAGCGTCCCTTCGTAGATGCCGCAATTGCCGCCCACCAGCACCTGGTCCTCGATGATCACGGGCGCGGCATTCACCGGCTCGAGCACCCCGCCCACCTGCGCCGCCGCACTCAGGTGCACCTGGCGCCCGACCTGGGCGCAGGACCCGACCAGGGCGTGGGAGTCGATCATGGTGGCTTCGTCCACGTAGGCGCCGACGTTGATGAACATCGGTGGCATGCAGATCACCGTGGGCGCGATGTACGCTCCCAGCCTTGCCGACGAGCCGCCCGGCACCACCCGGACCGCGTCTTTCAGCCGGAAACGGCGCGCCGGGAAGGTGTCCTTGTCCACGAAGGTCAGCCCCGACGGGTCGCCCATCTCCGCCAGCTCGCCGAGCAGAAAACCGAGCAGGATTCCTTTCTTGACCCAGGCGTTCACCACCCACTTGCCCTCTTTCTTGTGGGCGGCGCGGACCTCGCCCCGGGTCAGGGCCATGCGGAAGTCATTGAAGATGCGGTGGGCGTCGGTATCGCCCCGGGCCTGGGCTCCCAGCCCCGACAGCCGCTCGATGTCCGCGATCAGCTCTTTCACTGCGCGGCAGTATAGCCGAGGCGTGGAAGCCGTCGAAGTTCTTTCCCGCCGCCGCTGCGTCGGCGGCGTCATCCATTTCGTGCGCAAAAAGAAAGCCGGGCGTCTTCGCCCGGCTTCTCTGCACTCTGTACTCTGCACTCTGAACTATCTTGCCGCGCCCACTCCGGCCAGCAGTGCCAGCTCGACCGCGATCTTCTCCAGCTTGGCGCGGGTCTCTTTCTTCACCGGTACCAGCGGCAGCCGGTAGTTCTCACCGATGCGACCCATCATCGCCAGAACGGCTTTCACCGGCATGGGATTCGACTCCAGGAAGTTGGCCTGCATCAGCGGCAGGTAACGGCGGTGCAGCTTGCGCGCCTTCTCCCAGTCCCCGGCCAGCGCCGCCCGCGTCAGCTCCGCCATCTCCTTGGGGATCTCGTTGGAGCAGACCGAGATGATCCCCACCCCGCCCAGCGAGATCACCGGCAGGGTCACGGCGTCGTCCCCGGAAAAGACCAGAAAATCCTCCGGCACCACGTTGCACACGTCGGCGATCTGCGACATGTTCCCGCTGGCTTCCTTGATCGCCACGATGTTGGGGATCTGCGCCAGGCGCGCCAGCGTCGCCGGCTCGATGTTCGCTCCCGTGCGCCCCGGGACGTTGTACAGCACCAGGGGCTTGTCCACGGCCTCGGCGATGGCCTTGAAGTGCTGGTACTGGCCCTCCTGGGTCGGCTTGTTGTAGTAAGGCGACGCGGTCAGGATAGCGTCTACCCCGCGCAGCCGCGCGACCTCCCTGGCCCGCTCCACCGCCTCGCGGGTGTTGTTCGAGGTGGCGCCGGCCACGATGGGCACGCGCCCGCCGGCCACCTCGATGGTCGTCTCGATCACCCGCAGCCATTCGTCGCGGGTCAGCGTGGGCGTCTCGCCCGTCGTGCCGCAGGGCACCAGGAAGTCGATCTTCGACTCCACCTGCCAGGCGACCAGCGAGCGCAGCGCGGGTTCGTCCACCGCGCCGTCATTCTTGAAGGGAGTGACGATGGCTGTACCGCAACCGCGTAGTTTCATGATCGGGCCATTCTAGAACAAACCGGCCCCGCGGGCAGGGAAACACGCAGCCTTGCCTGGGAAGGCGACCGTTGCCCGCGTGGCGAGAAGCCGGGTTAGAGGTGGCTGAAGATGTCCCAGACGAACCAGCCGGCCATCACCAGGATCAGGAAGCCCGATGCGGCGCCGAACAGACGGACCATCGGCTGCAACCGGTGCATCTTCTCCAGCAGTTCCGTCTGTTCCTTCTGCATGTGCGATTCGGCGTCGTCCAGGAACAGCTGATCGGCTTCGTGCATGGTGAGGGTCGAGCGGTAGATGAGCAGGAGGACCAGGACAGCGGTCACCACGCCCCATACGATCGCAAGAATCGCCAGCGGAGTCATCCGTCACCTCCACAGCTGTTACCGCTTTGCTGGGTCACGGGCCCACAGGTCGCAAGGTCACTCGCGGGTCAGCGGCCTGCCCGAGATTATAGACCCCGTCCGCAACCCGGACGCAAGGTCACACCAGCTTTTGTTGGCGTGGCTTCAGCCGCGCCGACAGGGCCGCACCAGGGAAACCCAAGACTGCCCATTGACCGGATGATATCCCGGTGGCGCGACCAAAGCCCGGGCTCCAACATCTAAATGGTTGACCCGACCCGGTTTCCGGGCAGCCTTGCTATAATCTGGATAAGCTAGTCCACAAGGAGACTGACACATGGCCACCACCACGACCCCGACCACCGGAACCAAGTTCCCGGTGTCGTTGACCCCGAATGCTGTCGCCAAGGTCAAGGAGATCATGGCCCAGCAGAACCCGGTTCCCGCAGGTCTGCGCATCGGCGTGGTCGGCGGCGGCTGCTCCGGCTTCTCTTACTCCATGTCCTTCGAGAATTCCGCCGGCATGATGGACAAGACCTTCGACATCGAGGGTCTGAAGATCTACGTGGACGCTACCAGCGCCATGTACCTCAATGGCTGCACCGTGGACTACGTGGAAACCCTGGAAGGCGCGGGCTTCAAGTTCGAGAACCCCAACGTCAAGAGCACCTGCGGCTGCGGCTCCTCCTTCAGCGTCTGATGAGACATCGATAGAGGCGCCCGTCAGGGCATCCTTCAAAGCCTCGTCTGCCGGCGAGGCCTTTGCTTTGCCTCGCTCTCGTTGTGTCCACTGTCCTGCAAGCCACCTGGGCTGGGCGGCGGATAGCCACGCTTCGACCTAAACGATTGCAGCCTCGATCACGCTGTCGGGCGCCTTGGTGGGCACGATCCGGGTGATGGTGAAACCCGCCGTGGCGAGCAGGTCGCGCCACTCCGCCTCCGTGCGTTCGCGCCCGCCAGGGAACATGAGCATCAGCAGATCAAGCAGCTTGGCGGGGTGCGGCCTCGAATCCTCGGGCATGACCATGTCAACCAGGATCAGGCGGCCGTGGGGGCGTCCTGCGAGGGCCTGGCGCACGTTGCCCAGGATCTTCAGCGCCAGCTCGTCCTTCCAGTCGTGGATGATGTGCTGCATGAAATAGGCGTCGGCGCCGGCGGGAATGTGCTCAAAGAAGTCGCCCCCGATGGGCTGACAGCGCTCTTCCACCCGCATTTCGCACAGCACGCACTTGGCACCCTCCACCACGCTGGGCTGGTCCAGCAGAATGCCTTTCATCTGCGGGTACCGTCGCAACGCCTGGCAGAGGAAGTAGCCGTGCCCGCCGGCCACATCCATCAACGTCCCCACGCCGGAAAAGTCGTAGGCCTCGAGCACCGCCGGAGCGAGGTCGGCGCTGATGGCCGTCATCCCCTCATTGAAGGCGTAGCTGACCTCGGGCATGGAGGCGAAGCACTCGAAGGCAGGTTTGCCGTAGAGATGCTCGACGGCCGGCTTGCCGGTCTGCACGGAGTGCAGCAGGTCGCTGGTGACGTGCATGAGGAACGGGTTTGCGCCCCAGAGCACCAGGTCGTGGACGTTTCCCGCGACATCGCTGCGCAGCAGTTCGGCCGCGGGAGAAAGGGCGATGATGCGCGGCTGCGGTTCGGAGAAGATACCAATGCTTACCAGCGCACGCAGTACCCGGTAGAGCGCATCGGCGTTGCTCTCCGTCTCCGCCGCCAAAGCCTTCACTGGACGCGGCCCGCCAGCCAGCCGGTCCGCAATGTTCAATCTCGCAGCCACGTGAAGGCACGCGGACAGCACGAAGCCGTTGGCAGCCTGCATCAGGCGCTGCTGGAGGGCGGTTGTCGAGGGGGCAGACGTTTCCGTGATTGTGCTGGCCATCCTTCACCTCACCAAGTTGCTGGCAAGTGTACACGGAGAGTCTTCCCCCCGGCAAAATCCGACGTGGATTCCTCCGAGTCCGCGGTGAACAATTTGATGACGACGACGGCGGTGGAAGAGCTAGGGCTTGCGTCCGGGGCCGCCCGGCTGGCCGAAGCCGCTGCGTCCGGGCTGGCCGGGCTGGCCCAGGCCGGGGACGGCTCCGGGAGCCACCGGCATCTGGGCGGCCAGGTCGTAGCGCGGGTCGTAGAAGAACTCCCACTCGTTGTACTTCTTGCGCTCGTTGACCTCGTGGATGGAGTCCGACGTGTTGGTGCTGGCCACGCCGATGATGGGCGCCCCGATGGTCGGTCCTCCGCCCAGTGGCGAGCTCATCTGGGAGGCCGGAGTCATGCCGCCGGTGCTGGGAATGTTGCTACCGAGCTGGCCGGTCTGGCCGCCCGGGGAAGACGGGCCGCCGAGGATGCCGCTCACGCCGCCGGGAAGCACTGCTCCTTGGCCACCGCCAAGTGCCGTGAGCCCGGCGCTGGGCGCTGGTCCCGCCGTCCCCGCCGGGCCGCCGCCGATGGGTGTCCCGATCGCTTGCGCTCCGGGAATGTTGCTATAGCCGAATCCTTTGGGCGGATACTTGGCCTCGCCCAGGTGGATGATGCGCCACTCGCCGTCGGGCGACAACGGGTCTTTGTACAGCTTCCGGATGAAGCGGATGTTCTGGGTGTCCTGGAGTTCGGCCATGGTCATCGGGTAGCGCCCGAAGCGCTTGTAAAACAGCTTGATGCCCCGCTGGTAGGACTTGCCGCGGTGGATGAGCTCGTCCTCACGGTCGCGCCTGATCTGGGTGACTTCGTAGGGCGCCATGGCGGTGAGCGCGATCAGGGCCACGGTCAGCATCATCACGATGACCAGCAGCATGTATCCCTGCTGGGCCCGGTGGTGGCGGCGGAAATGGGGGCTCACCCTCATGAAGTACCAAGTACAGTACCAAGCAAGACCGAGTCCAGGGCACCTGGTACCTGGTACTGGGTACTTGGTACTAGCTCCATTCTACCCGCCAGGGTACAAGGTCAGGTGAGGGGGATGGTCTGCTTGTTGTTGTTGAGCAGGTCCTCGATCTCGACCGAGCTCTGGCCGATCTTTACCACCTTGTACCGGCGGTTGACCACGTCGCCCTCGCCGGCGATGAAGATGGTGTCGCCTTCAGATAGGAAGACCTTCTTGCCGCTCCCCCCGGGCGTGTTGGCGAAGCCGTAGAACTTCAGGTTGATGGGCGGGGGCGGTGGCGGACCGGGAGGCGGTTTCGGCAGCGTCTTGTCGTCTTTGAGTGGCGGGGTCGTGGGCTTGGGCAGGGGCTCATCCGCCTGGGCGCGGAAGATGTTGCGCCCGGCGCCTTCGTAATTGACGCCTTCGCTGGAGCGCAGCAGCCCGAGGCGAAGCGTCGGGTCCAGGCTTTCCGCGGCGGTGACGGCGGCGACCGGGGCGCGTCTGCCGGGCCGGCCCTTCACCGCCGGCGCGGGGGACTTCGTGGCCACGGCGGGCGCCGGAGTCTCCGGGCGGAAGAACACGTAGAAGACGGCGATGGCCGCCACCACCATCAGGACGATGGCGGCGATCAATCTTTGCCGGTCTTCGCTGCCCACTCTCATGCGGTCTTCAAATAGGCCTCGAGCTGCACCACCAGCTTTACGGTGCCGCCCTGCTGTTCGGTGAGGGCGACGCTGTCGATGATGAAGAACAGCTTGTCGCGCTCGAGCGCGTTGATGAACTTGACGATGTTCACGTAATCGCCGTCGATACCGGCTTCGATCTTGACCCGCTGAAGTCCGGGGCTCTCAGCCTCTTCGGCGCCATACTTGGCGAGCGAGATGCGGACGTTGTTTTCCCTGGCGACCTTGCCGACCTCCTCGGCGATGGCGGAATACTCGCCGGCGAAGCGATGCTCATAGAAGTCGGAGATCTCGCCGCGCGCCACCGCAAGTTTCTGGTCGAGGTTCTTGAGCGGCGCGGCCTCGCGCTCGCGCACCTGCAACTGCTGCTGCACGCGGTCACGCTCCGCTTGGCGCTGGGCGCGCGACTGGGAAAGCGGGGAGAGCAGGTACACGATGGCCGCCAGGTCGAGCACGGCCAGGATGACGATCACGGTCCGCAGCGTGCGGCGGCGCGCGCCAAGGTCGGGCATCAGTGCAGGCCTCCATGGCCGGCAGCCTTGGGTTCGGGCACGGGCGGCACGCGCGGCGTATAAAAAGCCACGATCTCAAAGGCAACGCCGGGCCGGCCGCCGCTGGTGGCGGTCTGCGAAGCCTCGCTCTTCATCTGCGGCTGGCGGAAGGTCTTGGATTCTTCCAGCCGGCGGATGAGCTCGATCGATTTCTCGCGCGAGTCGGCCTCGACCCGCATGGCGACCTGGATCTGATTGTCCTCGGTGATGCCGGGCACGATGGCCAGCACGTGCACGTGCGCGGGGATGATCTTCTCCAGGTCGGCGAAGACCTGGGTCCAGGAGAAGGCCTTGCGGGCGAGCTGCGCGTTGAGGAAGCGGGAGCGGTCGCGGGTCTCGCGGTTCCCGGGACGGTTGAGCAGTTCCTGGGCGGCCTCTCTCTGCCGGTCGAGCTCGGCGATCCGATCGCGGAGCTTGGCGGTCTGTTGGCCGATGGTGCGCGCGCTCGTCAC
>DATKKJ010000129.1 GCA_035543055.1 Terriglobales bacterium
CGAGTGACCTTCTGTCCGTCAATGATCAAAGCCGACGCGAAAGTGTGTCGGAGCGAGTGAATTGTGACCTGCCGCAACTTGGCTCGCTTCAGAGCGGGGCGCAAGCCCTCCTGCGCGATGGTGCTGCGGTGCCGAGGTGTACCTTCGGCATTCGGAAAGACCAGACCCAGCGCACTGGGTGGACACGCGAGCTTCCATCGCTTCAGTGCAGACAGCAGCTCTGGTGTCAGGGGAATCAATCGGCGTGAACTTGGCGTCTTCGGTTCGTAAAACCTGGGCTTTGAGGTTCCTTCCGAGGTCCGGTCCTTGGCCCATGATACACTTCGGCGGATCGCGATCGTGGCGGCGTCGAAGTCAACGTCGGGCCAGGTGAGTGCGGTCAGCTCACCAACGCGCGCGCCCGTCAAGACCGCAGTCAGGAAAAACGTGCGATAGTAACCCTGGTCCGCTTCTGCGATGAGACGTGATGCTTCGTCGGGTGACAGCACGCGATCTGGCGCCGGAACTGGTATGCGGACGCGCCGGTTCAGGTCGCAGATTTCGAGGCCCTCTCCTGAGGGGCGCCGTCGTGGCACGAACTGCACCCACTACCCGGACGGCGTGTGGGGTTATCTGCCATCCGCTTATGTAGTAGCGGCACAAAATGTACGTGTACTGGAACGCAATCACGCAACGTTACGAAGCAAAACACCCCGTAGCGGCTACACTTGGCCGCCATCGGTGGGCGAACACCTCACCCGAGCAGCATCGCGCCTTCGCTCAAGCTGGTGCGCGCAAAGCGTTGGGAAGGGCTCGACGCCGAGGCGCGGCGCTCGGGAGTTACCATGTGCTCGGTCTCGCAGTGTTGCAAATGGGGAAAGCAGCCATGACCCTTCTGAGTAACTCAACCAGAACGCGCTGCGGTGAGCGCCGCAGCCAGAAGGGAGGCTCCGATGGAGAAGATAGGTGGCACATCTTAAAGTGCGGTCCGGGCTTTCTGCGGGCGCTGTTGTTGCAGTGTGCGTGGAGTGCCGTACGCCAAGGTTGCGACACGGAGCTGCAGGAACGCTTCGCCAACCTGGCTCCGCGGATTGGGCGCAAACGAGCGATCATCGCGGTGGCCCGGAAACTGGCGATCAAGGTGCGCGGGCGCTGGCGCCGCCACCTGCTGGCCAGCGAGCCAGCGGCGGCAGTGGCGGTGTAGCCGTCAGAGGAACCCGTCGGCACCGGCGGCAACGGGAACTCGCGCGCGACTCCCTGCGTGCCCCCTCTTGGTCCACCACTACTCACAGCGTATTGTCAACCACTGCGCAGAACAGATTGTGGACGCTTCAGAGTTTGGCAGGAGTCGATCATCATTGCGAAGCACTGGCTGCGGCCACGAACAATAACTTGGTGGGTGTCCCCCCGGGGCACACACGAATGGCAGAATGGCCCGCCGCAGCCGGTGAGGCGGAGAGAGAGAAGACCACCCCACCGCGGCGCCTGGCTTTTGTGGCCGCGCCGCCCCCGCGTTCGTACGCCCGCTGCACGGGCTATTCCCCACAGCGAGATCTATCGGCACACTCGGAAGGTGAAATATGGCTGTGATTGCGCGTGTCGAGCAGTGGCCCGTGTGACTGACAGCTGAAAGGTAGTCGAGGGCGGTCAAGACTAGTCCTGGACGATCTTCGAGTCGCCGCGCCCCCAGTAGCGGTCCTTGAGCAGCCGCTTGTAGAGCTTGCCGGTGGGGAGGCGCGGGAGGTCGCTGTCGAAGTCGATGGAGCGCGGGCACTTGTACGCCGCCAGACGTTCGCGAGCGTAGGCGATCAGCTCCTCAGCCAGCGCTGCATCGGCGCTCACGCCCGCAGCGGGCTGCACGATCGCCTTCACCTCCTCTCCGAACTCGGAGTTGGGCACGCCGATCACGGCCACGTCTTCCACCTTGGGATGCATGATCAACTCGTTCTCGACCTCCTGGGGATAGATGTTGACTCCCCCCGAGATGATCATGAACGACGCCCGGTCAGTGAGGTAGAGGAAGCCCTCCTCGTCGAGGTGGCCCACATCTCCCAGGGCCGTCCAGCTAGGATGCTTCGGGTGCTGAGCGCTGCGCGTCTGCTCCGGGTCCTTGTGGTACTGGAAGGGTGCCTCGTCGCGCTCGAAGTACACGATACCCGCCTCTCCGGTCGGCAGCTCGGTGCCGTCCTCATGGCAGATGCGGATCGTCCCGATCACCGCGCGCCCGACGGTCCCGGGATGCGCCAGCCATTCCTCCGGCCCGACGTAGGTCAATCCATTCAGCTCGGTTCCGCCGTAGTACTCGTGCAGGATCGGGCCCCACCACTCGAACATCTCTTCCTTCACCTTGCGCGGGCAGGGAGCGGCGGCGTGGATCGCAACCTGATGATGGGAGAGATCGTAGCCGGCGCGCTCCTCCTCCGGGAGCTTCAGCATGCGAGTGAACATGGTGGGCACCCACTGGCTGTGGGTGATCGAGTACTTCTCCAAGGCCTGCAGCGCTTCCAATGCGTCGAAGCGTTCCATGATGACCACCGTGCCGCCGAGCGACTGCACAGCGGTGCAGAAGCCGATGGGCGCCGAGTGATAGAGTGGCGCGGGCGAGAGGTACACCGAGTCCGCGTCCACGCGGAACAGACCCCGCAGCACGGCGTTCATCGCCAGGCCGCGCGATACCGAGCGGCTTGGTAGAGGTCGGGCAATCCCCTTGGGCCGCCCGGTCGTCCCCGAGCTGTAGAGCATCAAGTCGCCGAGCGGCTCCTCGTCGAGGCGCTCCGCCGGGTGCGCGTCCACGGCGGCCTCGTAGCTCTCGAAGCGATCCGACGCGCCCGCCGGCAGGCCGTCGACCACCAGGAAGCGCCGGCAGCCCGGCGCCTGGTTGGGGATCGCCGCCGCCACGCCGTGCAGCGCGCGCGAGGACACTAGCACCTGCGCGCCGCAGTCATCGACGATGTAGCTGGCTTCCGGCGCGGTCAGATAGCGGTTGACGGTGGTGAGGTAGAGCCCGGATCGGAACGCCGCCCAGGCGACTTCGAAATAGCGAAGATGGTTCTCGAGGAACACCGCGATGTGGTCGCCGCGGCGCAGCCCTTCGGACCACAGGAGCTGCGCCAACCGGTTCGAGCGTGCATCGAGCTCGGCGTAGGTGATCACCTCGCCGGTGCGAGCCG
>DATKKJ010000130.1 GCA_035543055.1 Terriglobales bacterium
GAGAGTCGTGGGTCGTAGGTGGTGAGCAAAGAGCAGGTAAGATGCCACTAGCCAACAAGATTCTGTACCTAATGGGAGCGGCTGCTTGCTTCGCAATGGCGGGCCTGTTCAAAAGCTTTTGGCTCGGTGGATTTGGCGCCCACCCCGGATATGGTGCCCGTCGAATTCCCGGCTGGTTGGGGCGGCTGTTGTTTGTATTAGGAGGTTTGTGGCTTATCTACGACGGTTTCTTGCGATAAACCCTCTGGCCCACGACCACGACCGGCGACCCACGACCTATCGCTGCGCGTCTTGTACCAATCGGCCGAGTTTGTCGAGAGCCGCCTCAATCCGTTGAGGCTTCGTCAGCACCGGCTGGAACAGGTCGCCGACGCGGGCGAAGCGGGCCTCCACGTTTCCCAAGTGAAATTGTTTCGGGGAAAGTCCCGGCGCGACCTCGCGCCAGGCCAGCGGCGTCGCTACCGGGGCGCCGGGATAGGCGCGCAGCACGTACGGCGCGGAAATGGTCTTGCCTTCGCCGTTCTGCAGAAAATCGAAGTACACCTTGCCCTTTTCGCGCTTGGCCACGGTCCGAGGCGTAGTGAACAGGTCCGGACGTTCCGACGCGACCAGCCGGGCGAGGATCTCAGCGAAGATCTTCGTTTGGTCGTAGGAGTACACCGGCTCGACCGGGATGTAGATGTGCATACCGTCGCCACCGGTGGTCTTGGGATAGCCTTCGAGGCCGATGAGCTCCAGCTTGCGGCGCACCAGCTGCGCCGCCTCGACGATGCGGTCGTACTCGCAGTGGTAGGGATCGAGGTCGATGAGGATGAAGTCGGGGTTGTGCTGCGTTCCAATGCGGCTCATCCACGGGTTCTGGTCGATGCAGCCCAGGTTGGCGAGATACAGCAGGCTGGGCCGGTCCTGCGCGAGCACGAAGTTGGTGGTCTTGTCCTCGTCCTTGATCGGTGCGGTGTGCAGCCACGAAGGGATGCCCTTGGGCGCTTCCTTCTGGAAGAAGTACTCGGCGTCGATGCCGTCGGGATAGCGCTTGAGGGACAGCGGCCGGGCGTGCAAGTGGGGAAGGATCAGGCCGGCGACGGCGTCGTAGTAGTTGATAACGTCGCGCTTCTTGTAGCCCTCGCGCGGGTAGAAGACCTTGTTGAGGTGAGTGAACTTCAGGCGGCGTCCATCCACCTCGACGAACGCTTCCTCCTGCTTGGCCGGCAGCAGCGGAGTTCCTTCGACGGCTCCTTCCAACGAAGTTGTAGCGCGTCCGCCCCCAGACGCGCCTTCACCTCTACTGCTCCGCCGCCCGGCCGTGGGCGGTGGGGCTACAACTTCGTTGGCGACCTCCCGGACGCAGTCCCGCGGATCGGCATCGGGACGAAGGCCGAGGAACACCGGCGCGCGCAGGCGCAGGTCGGGAGTCCACATCGAGAACCTCACGGTACAGACCAGCTCCGGGCGCACCCAGGTGACGCCGGCCTTGAGCTCGGCGTGCGCCACGGCGAACGGGCTCCGCTTCGCGGCCATGGCCTTCAGCGTGCGGTGAATGTCCTTGAGGGAACTCTGGTCGAAGCCCGTCCCGACGTTGCCTGCCCACACCAGCTTGTCCTTTTCGCAATAGCCGAGCACCAGGGCACCGAATTCGCGCGCGCCCTCGGTGAAGCCGCAGATGACGAAGTCCTGCTGGTTCACCACCTTGAGCTTTATCCAGCTGTTGCTGCGCTTCGATTCGTACGAACTGGTCGCGCGCTTGGCGACCACGCCCTCGAGTCCGGTCTCTCGGGCGCTGGCCAGAAGCTGTGGCCCGTTGCCGACAAAGTGGTCGGAGTAGCGCACCTCCGGGCTTGGCCGTAGCACGGAGGTCAGCAGGCGCTTGCGGTCTTCGAGCGAGCAGGCGCGCAGGTCGTAGCCGTTGAGGTAAAGCAGGTCGAAAGCGAACAGGGTGACCGGCCGGGAGCGCGCCAGGTTAGGCACTGCCTTCGGATTGGCCCCAATGCGCGGCTGGAGCCGGGCGAAGCTGGGACGTCCCTGCTCGTCGAAGGCAACGATCTCGCCGTCCACGATGGCGGATTCGCCTTTCAGCGACCCAGCTAGCGCCGCCAACTCCGGATACTGCTTCTCCATCGCTTTTCCACTGCGGGAAACCAGCCGGACCTTCTTGCCTTCGACGAAGCACAGCGACCGCACCCCGTCCCACTTCACCTCATAGACCCACTCCGGGCCTTCGGGCAGGGTCTCGCTTATCACCGCCAGCATGGGCGCGACCTTCGCGGGCATGGCCGCTTTTACCGCGCCGGGTACCCGCGACGGATCGGCCGCACCCTGGTGGACGCTGCGCAGGTCGTTTTCCGGGTCATAGCCGGGCTGGGCGGCGAAGTCCTTCTTCTTGATCAGCAGCCATTCGTTGCCCTTGCCGCGGTTCTTCATGCGGACCAGAGCAAACTCGCCCAGCAGCTTCTCGCCGTGGAGGCGGAACTTGAGATCGCCGGCGGCCCACTGCTCGGCCGGGGCTTTGTCGGTCAGCCACTCGTAGGTGCCCCGGTCCCAGACCATGACGCTGCCGGCGCCGTACTCCCCCGCTGGGATGGTGCCTTCGAAGTCACCGTATTCCAGGGGGTGGTCCTCGACCAGCACCGCCAGGCGCTTCTCCGCCGGGTCCAGGGTCGGGCCCTTGGGGACGGCCCAGGAACGCAGCGCGCCGTCCATCTCCAGGCGCAAGTCATAATGCAGCCGCCGTGCGCTATGTCGTTGAATAAAAAACCTGTTACCTGATCTTGGTGGGGCGGCAGGCGGGGGCTCGGGAGTTTTCTTGAAATCCCTTTTCCGCCGGTACTCATCTAGTGTCATGGTTCTCGGTTATCTAGAACTGCACCGTTTTCTGTGCTATAGAATACCGGTTTTCCCTACAGCTCTGGGGGGGAGCGCCCAATGGCGAGCACGGTTTGGAAAGGACACCTGACCTTCGGCCTGGTGTCGCTTCCGGTCAAATTGTATAGCGCGGCCCGCAGCGAGACCGTCAGCTTCAACCAGCTGCACAAGGCCGACCACTCCCGCATCAAGAACGTCGTCTACTGCCAGCTCGAAGACAAGCCCATCCCGCGCAGCGAGATCGTGAAGGGTTACGAGTACGAGAAGGACAAGTACGTGGTGGTGGATGACGAGGAGATCAAGAAGGTTGCGCCCAAGACCGCCAAGACCATGGAGATCCTGGAGTTCGTGAAGTCGGCGGACGTGGACCCCATCTACTTCGAAAGCTCCTACTACCTGGCGCCCGACGAGGCCGGCGAGAAGCCCTACGCCCTGCTGTTCTCGGCCCTGCAGAAGAGCGGATATGTCGGGGTGGCCAAGATCTCGATGCACAACCGCGAGCACATCGTCATCCTGCGGCCGGGCCCGAAGGGCATCTTGCTGCACACTATGTACTACCGCGACGAGATACGGCAGGTGGAGGAATTCCGCACCGACACCAGCCTGGTGAAAGAAAAAGAGTTGGAGCTGGCGACCAATCTCGTGGAATCGCTGGCTGCAGCTTTCGAGCCGGAGAAATACAGCGACGGCTACCGCGAGAACCTGAAGGCGATGATCGCGGCCAAGGTGCAGGGACGCGAGGTCTTCGAAGCGCCCGCTCCGCAGCACCTCGCGCCGGTGATCGACATCATGGAAGCGCTGAAAGCGAGCCTGGCGTCAGCGAGGAAGCCGGTGGCTTCCGCGAGCAAACCGGCGGAGTCGGCTGACACCAGCAAAGCCAAGCGCGGCAAGAAATCGTCCGCGGGATAGGTTCCGACTGAAGCAACGTCAATGCAGAACTTAGATCGCAGAATGCAGAAGTGACTTCTGCATTCTGCGTTCTGACTTGCCTTTGAAGTTTTTCAGCGGCTCGTCACGCCGGCCTTCACCGCCACCGGCACCTGCTCAACAATGTGGATACCGTAGCCCTCGAGGGCCACGACCTTGCGCGGATGGTTGGTCAGCAAGCGCACCGCGCGCAGGCCGAGGTCGATCAGGATCTGCGCCCCGATGCCGGCTTCGCGCTGGATCTTCTTCTGCGACTTGCGGGCCTCGGGCTCGCGCGCGTCCTTGTGGAAGACCAGCGACGCGGTCTCCCCGATATTTTCCACGGCGAATCCCTTCGAGGTCTGGTGCAGGTAGATGAGGGCGCCGCAGCCCTGTTCGGCGATCATCTCCATGGAGCGGTCGATGATCTCGCGGCAGTCGCACCAGGTGGCGCCGAAGACGTCCCCCATGAGGCAGTGGGCGTGCATGCGCACCAGCACCGGGCCGCGGGCGCGCTCCAGGTCGCCCTTGACCAGCGCGATGTGCGAGTTGTGCGTGATCTGGCTCTCGTAGGCGATCATGCGGAAGTCGCCGTAACGGGTGGGCACCATGGCTTCGCCGATGCGCTTGACCAGGCGCTCGTTCCGCATGCGGTAGCGGATGAGCTCGGCGACGGTCAGCATCTTCAACCCGTGCTCGCGGCAGAATTCGGTGAGCTGGGGGACGCGGGCCATGGTGCCGTCGTCGTTCATGATCTCGCAGATGACGCCGGCGGGCTTCAGGCCGGCCAGGCGCGCCAGGTCCACGGAGGCCTCGGTCTGGCCGGCGCGGATGAGCACGCCGCCGGAGCGCGCGCGCAGCGGGAAAACGTGCCCGGGACGGGCCAGGTCGCTGGGGCGCGTCCGAGGATCGAGCGCGACCTGGATGGTCTTGGCGCGATCGGCGGCCGAGATGCCCGTGGTCGTGCCTTCCTTGGCGTCGATGGCCTCGCAGAAGGCGGTGCCGAACTGCGAGGTGTTCTCCGCGCTCATGGGCGGGATGCGCAGCTCGTCCAGCCGCTCCTCGGTCAGGGCCAGGCAGATGAGCCCGCGGCCGTGCTTGGCCATGAAATTGATGGCCTCGGGCGTGATCTTCTCCGCCGCCAGGGTCAGGTCGCCTTCGTTCTCGCGGTCCTCGTCGTCCACTACAACGATCATGCGCCCGGCGCGGATCTCCTCGAGCGCGCTGGGAACGTCGCAGAATAGGGCGTTGGGGCTCATCGGGCTCTGTGGAAATTGTAACAAACCTCGACCTGCGAGCCCCCGCGCGTCAATTTGCAGTCTTGTCCACGTCGAGCACGAAGACGGTCTGGTCGTCGGTGAGCACGATCAGGCGCTTGCCGTCGGGGCTGAAGTCGGCGAAGCTGACGCGGGCGCCGAAGGTAAGCTCATCCCGCTGCCGCAGGCCGGCGACGTCGTAGACCGCTAGACGTCCCGGTTCGCGCTCCACGACCACCTTGCTCCCGTCCGGCGAAAGTCCGGCGTCCCCACCGAACAGACGGCCTAGGCGCACGCCTTTGAGGGAGTACAGCAGCACCCGCTGCTGGTCGTCCAGCATGAGCAGGGTAGAGCCGGCGGCGTAGAAGGCTCGCGCCTGGAACGAGCCGTGTCCAGTCTCGATGGGAAACTTGGCGCGCGCCTTGCCGGTGCGAAGATCCACGACCTCGACCAAGTAGCTACCTTCGTTCTCCTTCACAGCGTTCACCATCTTCTTGGCCTCGGGATCATCCTTCAACTCATCCTTTGCCCCGCGCGTTCCCAGTTCCCAGGCGAACACGGCGGTGTCGCTCCCAAGGGCCCCTTCGATCCCGGGAAAGGCCTTGGGGTAGTAGCGCGACCACAAGAGCGCGTCCGTCCGCGAATCATGCGCCTCCAGGGTGATGTTGTTGCGCGGTTTGTCGTCATCTTCTGGCGTCCAGGTGAGCACGACGGAGCCGAAGTGACGCACATGGACGCGCCTCTTCATCTCCCGGATCGGCACGATGGAGCGGGTACCGAGATCGGCCCGCGCGAGACTGTTCCCGGGCTCTTCGGCGCGCAGCCTGCGTACCTCTTTTTCGCTTTGCCCTTTCAGCACCCGCAAAGTGGACAGATCGAGGGGAGCAAAGTTAAAGAAAACGTTGCCGCCCTCGAAGTAGGCGCCGCGAAAACCACGAATGTACAGCAGGCGTTCGCCGCTGTTCAGGTCCCACAGAGCGCCGCGCGTCCGTTCGCTGAGCGCGATCGCATTCAGGCCGGGGGCCACGGCCGCGCTGCTCAGGCGTGCCAGCGGGCTGAGCGGCAGGGCCACAGTCGCGATCGGCCTCTCGCCCGCCTGGGTGTAGAGGCCGATTTCCCCGTTGGCCCGCTCGTTGACGAATGTTTTTTCGTAGATGTCAAGCGCGTTGGTGCGGCTGGCCATGAAGATCTTTTTCGTTTCCAGGTCCATCAGGCCGACTGGAGCCTTCTGCAAAGGACGAACCAGCACGTAAGAGCCCTTGCTGACCGGGGAGAGCACACGACCGCCGATCGGAATGTCAGAAGAGATGATCTCGCCCGAGGGAAAGCGTACGAGAGAGGCTTGTTCCAGGTTGTCGCTATTGGCGCCGACGATGCGCTCAGGGCCCACGAATGCGAAGGTGGCGGAAGTGACCTTGCGCACGGTGCCGGGCACGGAGATCTCGGCCAGGGATTTCATGTCCAGCAGCAGATGGACTTCGGGACGTCCGACCAGGAGATAGCGCCCGTCCGGCGAGAATGCCATGGCGGCGAGTGGCCGCCGGCTACTCCACGACACGAAGATGGCCGAATAGATCTGGTAAACGCCGGTCGGACCTATGAACCCCTTCTTGGTAAAGACGGGGTCGCCGGTGTCGACGTCGAACAACAGCAGGTCGAGCGGGAAGTAGGTGTCCCGGTTGGCGCGGATACAGGCTAGGTAGCGGCCATCGGGAGAGAGCGCGGACTGCTCGCAACCTTGGAACACGTACACCTCGTCGATGTCTTCCAGCCGTTGTTCGGAGATGTTCCAGCGCTCCACCCGGAGGCCGTGGGAGTAGAAGACGACGGAGCGAGAGTCGGGACTGAACTGGGCGTCGTGGGCGCGCCGGGCGTCGATCCGAAACAGCAGCGCGAGCGGGTCGCGGGTGAGGACGAAGATGCTGGTGTCGTCCTGGGCGAGCAGATACTTGCCGTCCGGACTGAATCGAAACAGGCGGATATCCTCCCGCAGGACCGGCTCGAGCCTCCGCCTCATCACCACCTTATGGAGTGATTCTTTCTTGCCGAAGCCCGTGTAGTTGCGGACTGCGGTCTGCCAGCGCTCGAAGTCTGCCGAAGGGGAATGAGTGGTAGAGGCGATGCAGGAAGCGGGGATCGCGCCCAGGCTCTTGATGATCTCGCGAAGCCGTTTGGAGTCCGGCCGGGTGGTGCCAAAGAGATCGGAGATCCAGCTTCCCTTCCGTCCCTGGGACTCGGTCAAACGGTCCCAAAAATCGACCCACGCCTGCGGCGCGTAGCCGGAGCGGGACACGGCATAGACGGCCACCTGGTCGGCTTCAATCTGTGCGCGCTCTCCCCGAAAGGCGTGGGCGAAGATGCCTCGCTTTGTGCGGTAAACATCGAGCGCCTGGTGGAACTTGTCTTCAATATCGGCACGGTCGCCGAGTTTGGTAGTACCGAAGGCGTCGTGGAAGATCTGGCTCCACTGGAGTGCGCTGTGATGCACAAGCTGGTGGCCCATCTCGTGGGCGACCACACCGGCAAGTTCGTCTTCGGAGCGAACCGTCGTGATCAGCTTGCGGTTGACGTAGATGCGTCCGCCGGGGAGGGCAAAGGCATTGGCTGAGGAACTGTCCAACAGGTAAAAGCGGAACCGCGCCCGGCTGGGGGGCATCTGCGTCAAAAGCCGGTCGCCGATCTGCTTCAAACGGCCCGCCAGAGCGTCGTCTTCGATGACGTGCAGGTCGTAGGAGAGCTGCGCGGCGGCGATCTCGCCCAGTTCGAACTCCTGCTCTTCGCTGAAGAGGTTCAGCTCCTTCGAGGGTGACAGCACGGGAGCTTGCGGGCATTGCTGGGCCAAGCCAAGCCCGACCGACCACAAAAGGATGAAATAGAACGAGAACGAAGCTTTATAGGTCACGTCCTTACCGCCCTTCGTCAAACCTATGAGCCCCCGGAATAATGCCCCGCATGTTAGCGCTGAGCGGGAGCGAATCAAGCGGAATCTGGTTCTTGTTCTGGATTCAGAACAGAACTCGGTGAGCAGGCGCTTGCTGGGGTGCCTGGATTTGGCGCATAATTTCGCTCCATCAAGGGGGTGAGCCATGCGCAAAGTGATCCTGCTTGCCGCTGTCGCTCTGGTTGGGGTGACGGTCGGCCACACGTCCCCGCCCAGCGACTGGGCGATGAACGCGACCGCCATCGAAGCTTGCAGCTGCACTCACTTCTGTCCCTGCTACTTCAACCCGCATCCCTCGGCCCACCACGAGAACGGGAAGATGGAGCACTTCTGCAAATTCAACAACGCCTACAAAGTCAACCACGGACACTACGGCACGGTGAAGCTCGACGGCGCCAAGTTCTGGATCCATGGCGACCTGGGAGGAGACTTCTCCCAGGGGCAGCTGAACTGGGCGGTCCTGACGTTCGACAAGGCGACCACGCCCGAACAGCGCCAGGCCATCGGCGAGATCGCGGGCCACGTCTTCCCGGTGAAGTGGAAATCGTTCACGACCGACGAAGGGAACATCGACACCTGGACCTTCGACAAGGACTCGGCGCACGCCACCCTCAACGGCGGCAAGACCGCCGAGGTCAAGCTGAAGCGCTACCAGGGGTTGACCAACGAGCCGGCGGTGCTCAAGAACGTCCGCTACTGGGGGACCCCGCGTAACGATGGCTTCGTCATGATGCCGAACGAGGTCGAGACTTACCGCGAGGGCCCGAACGCCTACGAGTTCAAGGGCACCAACGGTTTCATGCTGACCTTCGACATCACTTCGAAGGACGTGCAACCAAAACCACCCGCCTCCATGGGCAGCAGCACGTACTGAACATCGTAAACAGGAAAACCACGCCGGGCGCTTCCGGCGTGGTTCTGTCTTGGGCGCGCTATGCGCCGATCTGGGTCAACGGGGCCGGCTTGGGAGACTGGCGTTCCTGCCAGCGCGCAGGGGTCACGGAACGTCCCAGCAGGTTCGCCAGGGCCCCGATCCTCATGGAGCCGCCGACCAGGTGGCCGATCTTCAGCGGTCCCGCCAGCTTCATGCTGCGCAACGAATGCAGCCCGACACTGGAGGCGCAGCCGCATTGCGCGCAATCCGGCTTCCCGCCGAAGATGCACGGCTCCACCCGGGTCTTGAGGTCGGCCGAGTAGTTGACTGACATTCGGGCGAAGATGCATTCCGCGGGATTCTGCGGGGGCTGGGCGAAGGCTTCGGCAATGTGCGGGTTCATCAGCACCTGGGGGAAGCGCGCTCGCCAGCCGGCCATGTCCTCGACCAGGTTGCGGCGCTCGCTGGCGGTCAGCATCTCCGGGCTGTGCTCGCCGATCTGCGGCGTATAGGTGCTCACCCAGATGCGGTCCACTTCCGGCCGCGACGTCCAGAAGGCGAAGTATTCGTCCAGGTAGCCGGCGCTATGCACCATGGGGCGGGTGATGGTCAGGTGGACGTTGACCCTGCGGCCTTCGATGTTGCGCAGGATACGTTCGTAGGTGGCGGGCGCCCGGCGGACGTCGTGGTGCTCCGGCAGGCCGTCCACGGAGACCGTCACCTTGAGCCGGGGTATGCGCATCCATTCGGCCGGGAAGGGCGCCACCGCGCTGGTCACCAGCAAGGTGAAGATCCCCATCTCGCTCAGAGCGGGGATGATGCGCTCCAGTTCGGGCTTGCGCATCAGGGGCTCGCCGCCGACCAGCGAGACATGCACCGGGCGGTGTTTCTTCACCAGGCCGATCACTCCGTTCACCAGCGCGTCGCCGCGGAAGTCGCTGAGCTGCCGCAGAGTAGCTCCTCCGCCCAGATGCTCGTCGTTGTAGGCGTAGCAGCCGGGGCAGTGCAGCGGGCACTCCCGCGTGATCTCGATGGACAACAAGGGCGCCCGGCCCCGCAGAATGCCCATCCAGGCGGAGATCAGCTCCAGCGGCTTGATCCCGGGTGATTTGCAGTGCGCGCTCGTCGTGCTCATGGATTTCTCCTTAAAGTCGTAAACCTTCGACTGGGATGCGCCCGCCGCGGGCACAGTGAAGGGCGGGCCTAGCGCCGGAGAGGCAGAGGGACAGGGCCCGGGTCGAAATCGCTGGCGCCGGCCAGGCGCTCAAAGGTCTGATAGAGCGGCCCAAACATCACCCCGGCGGCCGACGGAGGCAGCACCGCGAGTGCCTGCGGAGCCAGCGGGACATGGATGGCCTTACCCATCAGCGTGGGGGGGCTGGGCACGGACGGCGAAATCAGGATGCTGGCCAGGGTGATGGCACACACCACCGCCAGGGAAGAACGCGCGGATAACGAGGTGATCCTCAACTCCATTCCCATTGTTCCGATTGTACAGCGGAGCCACAGCCGGCGGCAGCCGGCCGAAGCCTGACAGATTGGATGCAGATCGTTGCCTGGGACCCGAAAAAAATCATTGCTCTGTCGACGGCAGGGAGCCGGACGGTCCAGGGCTCGATGCGAGTCGTCCTCAATAGTCCGTTGGTGGTCCAGGGGTCGGCTTCCAGTCTGGCGTTGATCTGCCGGGGATCCTTCGCACGGATGACCAGCAGCGCCTCTCCGGTCTGCTCGAGCGGGCCTCCCAGGAGCACAAAACTTTCGGCCACCAGCGCGTCCATGAACGCGGCGCGCTCTTCCCACAACTCCTGCTTCTCCAAGGGCTGGCCTTGCTTCCACCGCGCACCCCGCGCTCGCATCACGACAAAAAGCTTCTTCATGGTCTTACTTGGTGCTAGGTACTTGGTACTTATTTCGGCTCCAGCTTCAACGACGCCGAGTTGATGCAGTAGCGCAGGCCGGTGGGCCGGGGGCCGTCCGGGAATACGTGCCCCAGGTGGGACTCGCAGCGCGAGCACACCACCTCCACCCGGCGCATGCCGTAGCTGGTGTCTTCGTGGGATTCCACCCGGTCGGGGGCGGCCGGTTGGTAGAAACTCGGCCAGCCGCTCCCCGATTCGAATTTCGTATCGGAGGAGAACAGCTCCTGCCCGCAGGCGGCACAGCGATAAACACCCTTGTCCTTGGCGTGCGCGTATTGTCCGGTGAAGGCGCGCTCCGTGCCCTTCTCGCGCAGGATGTGATACTGCTCCGGCGTCAGCTCCTGCCGCCACTCGGCTTCCGACTTCCTGATCTTCTCTGCCATATCGTCTCCCACGGGTTAGATTGCCGATCGCACCCGAAGGGTTCATGGGAGGGTCATCGCAACTACTTCGGGTGCTCGTGTTTCGTCGGCAAGCCGCATCGGGTCGCGGTTTCGCCTTCAAAGTCGAACTCGATCAGGATGGCCGGCTCGCTGCCCACCACGCGTCCGTCGTGCCCGGGCTCGATGCTGACCACCTGCGGCGCTACGTAGTCGCGGGTGCAGCCGTCGAGGAACTCCATGTGGATGCGCCCGCGGGCCAGGAAGCCCACGTGCGCGTGTTGGCAAGTGTCGGTGCCGACCAGCGGCTTGAGGTCGCGCGCCCAGTGGAACCCCGCCGGATAGACCGACCGCTTCACCCGCGCCTTGCCGGCGCGCACGACGTCGATGTGCACCCCGCCGATCTGCTGATGCTCGGCGCCCGGGATCGGGGCCGTGAGAGTGTCGCTGGCGCTCATGGCGCTTGCCTCCCCCATCAAGGATCGGGAAAGGATACAGGACGAGCGCGGCGCTCGGAAAGCTCGACAGCGACCGACCCGACTGCCCCATTCGCGGCCTAAGGCGCCGAGCCTTCCATCCGCTCCAGCTCGCGCCAGGCGCCGCTGAATAACTGGCGCATCGCCCGCAGCACCCAGCGCACCAGCACGACGATGATGAGGAGCGCGACCAGGACCGCCCCGGCGGCGATGTACGGATGCCGGGTGGCAAGCCAGGTCAGCCCGATGGCCACGACGTCCTCTCCCAGGCTGAGGGCCGTGTTGGAAAGCGGCTCCGGAGACGGCGTGACCGCCGCACGCGCCGCCATCTTGCCGCCATGGGCCGCCAGTGCGATGAGCCCGCCGCCCACGGCGACCGCGATCTGGGCCCCGGGGGAGAGCTGAGCCGTCGCGCCGTAGGTCAACAGGGCCGCCGCGGGCACGCGTACGAACGTGTGGAGCGCGTTCCAGATCAGATCGAAGGCCGGGATCTTGTCGGCGAAGAACTCAATGACGAACAGCGCTGCGGCGACCGCGATCACCGGCCAGCCTTGCAGCAGGTGCAAGGCGGGCGGGAGCTCGACGACGCCGGCGCGTCCTAGCAGACCGAGCGTCGCGACCGTGGCATAGACATTGAGGCCGGCGGCGAAACTGGCGCCGGCCGCGATGGCCACGACCTCTTGCGAACTGGGATGCATGACGATTTCGATGCCCGGGGCTGCGATCGAACAAGGAAATGGGCCGCCTCGCGGCGGCCCAATCTTAACCCGCTTGCCGGATCTTACAGGGTCGACTCGATCTCGAAGCCCCACGCCTGCAGCAGGGTCTCAGGGATGTACTTCGAATTCTTGTTGCGGCGAGCCCATTCGCGCAGGCGAGTCGAGCGCAGATACTGGTCCGGCTCGAGCTTGAACTCCTTCACTGCCTGCTCGAAAGAGGTCACCACGGGCACCACCGGTCCGATCGGCTCCGGCTTGCCCCAGTTCGGATTTCCACGTCGCTTTGCCATTACGTATTCGTCCTGCCTTTAATAAATTAAGAATCCACTAGTTTGGATGCCGGCGCACAGCCAAAGATTCACCGCCACAGCGGCCCCCGGGCTGATGCCAAAACTGAATATTCTACGCGTTTTGGGGTAAGAATCAAGTGCAAAATGAACCGCAGTTCATCTTGAGACTGGCTGTAAGTCATTCCAATACAGCGGCTTAGTCATCAGGGAGGGAGCGCAAATGGGGTGGTGCCCGGGGTCGGAATCGAACCGACACGCCCCTTTCGGGGCCCGGGATTTTAAGTCCCGTGCGTCTGCCAGTTTCGCCACCCGGGCATTCTGCTGCGGCCATGTTAACACCCAGGGTTGGAGCTTCACCCCATCTATTGCACTCGCCCAGGGGCAGGACTAGCATTCTTCGGGCGACTCGCGTCCACAGCGTTGGAGCGTCCTCCCGCCAAGCGCGTGTGGCGGGATGCCACAGACGCCTGCAATCCCATTCACGGCGGGCAAGAGATCATAAAGAGACCGGAGCCATGAAAGACCACCGCCGCATCCTGGTTGTGGATGACGAGCCGCAGATCACGCGCGTGCTGCGCACCACGCTCTCGGCGCAGGGCTACGACATCCGCGTGGCCAATGACGGCGAGACCGCGCTGGAGATCATGAAAGACTGGGCGCCCGACCTGGTGATCACCGACCTGGCCATGCCGCGCCTGGATGGCCTGGAGCTGTGCAAACGGATTCGCGCGGTGGCGGACATGCCGATCATCGTGCTCTCGGTGAAGGACCAGGAGCGCACCAAGGTGCAGGCCCTGGACGCGGGCGCCGACGATTACGTCACCAAGCCATTCGGGGTCAGCGAACTCCTGGCCCGGGTGCGGGCGAACTTGAGGCGCGCTCCGGCCGCGGCGCCGGAAGGCGGGGCGGTCATCAGCCAGGGGGACTTCCACATCGATGTCGGCGCGCACAGTGTTGCCATCCGCGGCAAGGAAGTGCGCCTGACCCCCAAGGAATTCGACCTGCTGGTGTATCTCGCGCAACGCCCCGGGAAGGTCGTGACCCACCGGGCGCTGCTGGCCGCGGTGTGGGGGCCGAACGCCACCGAACAGCCGGAATACTTGCGCGTGTTCGTCGGCCAGCTGCGCAAGAAGATCGAGCCCGATCCCTCCACGCCGCGCTACATCGAGACCGAACCCTGGGTCGGCTACCGCTTCAACCCCGGGGGGTAGGACCGTCCCGCTGCGGGCCTTTACGAAGGTTTTACGCCCTCCTTAATCCCACCCTTACCGATGCGGCTATCGAATGTTCTCGCGCCGCCTGACAGTGGCGGGAGCGGCGACTCCTTATGCCTTCGACCTTCTCATTCATCGGTTTTGGGGTCCTGGTAAGACAAAAGGAGACGGGTCGCTCGGCCCGCCGTCCGACTGCCCAAGGGCGCGCCTTCACTTCTCAACGCGGAGATTGTTCTCGACGCTGATCACGCCGGGGACGCCGGCAGCTTTGGCCCGGGCGATCGCCTTATCACCCTCGTTGCCCACGATTCCTTCCAGCGTCACCTTGCCGGCAGCAACGATGATGCGGATCGGTGGTGCGCCGCCCATCATGTAGCGCATCAGTCCGGTGTCCCAGAAACTGCGGGCGATGTGCACACGGATCCGTTCGTCGTCGGGGAATCCAGGCAGGACCTGGATCTTGTTCACCACCTTCTCGACACCCTCGATGTGGCGGACCGCATCTTCGGCCGACTTTTGCAGGCCGGGGTCCCGTACTTTGCCGCTGAGGATCACGGTCGAACCCTGCACTTGGTAGCTGAGAATGTCGAAGATGCTGTAGTGGGGCAGCATGTTCAGCTCATGAAAGACCTCACGCTGGATACGCTCCTCGGCGCGAGGGCTGAGCTGATGTTGCGCCTGGGCCTGAGCAAGTGCCGTCATCGATCCCACCAGTAGACAGACAAGCAGTGTCCGCATGATCGAACACCTCCTCCCCGTGACGTTTTGATGAGCGGGAACTCCGGCAGGATGCCCGGATCGTCGTTGGGTCCTGAGACGGGCTTCTTGGCGCCGCCGGGCTACATCACCAGCTTAGGACTGGTTACCCTCCGCGCAGCGGTAACATTGACACCTCTCCGATCGCAAGGCAGTATGGAGCCAAGTTCCCAGGCTCTGCTTCGAAGTCACGCTTTTGGGCAGCGGTGTTTGTACGCCTGCGCAAGGGACGAAAGTGGCGGAAGACAAGAAACCGGTTCCCACCCGCGCTCCGGGTAAGGATCTGACCTCAAAGATCGCAAAGGCATACCGCACTGCGCCGCCGGCGCGGCAGCAGCCCCAGCTGGATCAGAACGACATTCAAAACCCAGAGCTCGATCAAGTCTTCGAGCGGATGGTCCGCATGCATAAGTCGCAAGCGGAGGCGGAAAGCCCGGTCGTGGCGGAAAGCCCGGTCGTGACTCTTCCCGATGCGCCGGCGATGCGCACCCCTCGCCCGGGAGCAACCGCCGAGCGAGGATATGAAAGCGCGGCTGCGCCACCGCCGGCACGTGCGGTCGAGGCGCAAGCGCCCGTGGCGCCGTCGCCCAAGCAGCCCGCTCCAAGCAGCGACCGTGTCGTCAAGCAGCGCGCCCACCGTCAGCACTATCGGACGAATCCGTACCTGCTCCTGGCGGTGGTGCTGCTGCTGGGAGTGGTCGCTTGGCAGCAGTGGGGCGTGCACGCGCCCGCCGGGAACCCGCCGATGTCCGAGCCGGCGCGGCCGGCGCAGCCCCAGCCGCAGGTGCAGCCCCAGCCGCCGGTCCCGGTGCAACCGCAGCCCAGCCAGGGCAAAGAGCCGGTTTCGCCGCCGGCCGCTGCGGCGGTGACCGCCAAGCGGGTGAAGGGCCTCCGCGCATCCGCGCCGCGGCCAGTCGTGGTGATCCGCGAGGGTGGATTGCGGGAGCCTGGGCCACCGGCAGTGCAGCCTTCAGCTCCACCGATCGCGCCCTATCAATCACTGACCTATCGGCAGATCCCGGTGCTGCCCTCGCTTTCTACCCCGCCGCCAAAGCCTCCATCGACGAGGTAGTGGGCTGCAACAGGTGGGATGGTCGCGGCCGAGTTGCCGCCGGCGGCAACGGCGAGTACAGTTCGAGCCCGCGATGTTCGCCGCACGTACAGCCTGGAGCCTCGCGCCCAACCGTTTCAGCGCGGCCTTGGAAGAGGCGCGCCGCTCGGGTCGCGAACTGCTCGACCTGACGGAATCGAACCCCACCCGGGTGGGGCTCCGCTATCCGGCAGGAACGCTGGAGTCCCTTTCAGCTCCCCGCGGCCTGGAATATCGTCCCGAGGCATTGGGCCTGCAGGAAGCCCGGGAAGCGGTATCGGCCTACTACCGCGAACTTGGATGGGAAGTGACCCCGGACTCGGTGGTGCTGACCAGCGGCACCAGCGAAGCATATTCCTTCCTGTTTCGGCTGCTCTGCGACCCAGGGGACGAGGTGCTGGTGGCCGCGCCCAGTTATCCGCTCCTCGACTTTCTGGCGGACATCCAGGATGTGAAACTCGTTCCTTACCCGCTGCTGTACGACCACGGGTGGCAGATCGATCTGCATACGCTGGAGCAGCGGCTGAGTTCCCGCAGCCGCGCGGTTCTGCTGGTCCACCCCAACAATCCCACGGGTTCGTATGTGAGGTCGGCAGAACGGGAGGCGCTAAACCAGATCTGCGCAGCTCGCGGAATGGCCCTCATCGCCGACGAAGTCTTCCTTGATTTTGCGCTGGCCGATAAGCCACCCTTCACGTTCGCGGCGAACCAAGGGGTACTGACGTGCACCCTGAGCGGGCTGTCCAAGATCGCTGCGCTGCCCCAAGTGAAGCTCGGCTGGATGGTGGTGAGCGGACCGGAAAGCCAGCGAAGAGAAGCCTTGGAGCGCCTCGAGGTCATCGCGGACACCTACCTGTCCGTGGGGACGCCGGTGCAGCTGGCAACTGCCGGGCTGCTGCGCAACCGCGCCCAGGTGCAGCAGCAACTCCGAGAACGGGTGCGGACGAATCTGGCCGAGCTCGACCGCCAGCTAGCAGCCCGTCCAACTTGCCGCCGGCTGGAGGTGGAGGCGGGATGGTACGCGGTCCTCAGAGTCCCCGCCGTGCGCTCGGATGAGGACCTTGCCATCATGCTGTTGCGGCAGCACGGGGTGGTGGTCCATCCCGGCCATTTTTACGACTTTGCCACCGACGGCCACTTGGTCATCAGCCTGATTCCGCCGCCTGACCGGTTCACGGATGGGCTCAGGCGCTTGTTTACCGCTCTGTAAGTAACCATCAAGCGGAAAGTTATGTTTATCCATACGGCCCCGTGGGGCCTCCGAGGCACGCGGCGCGGAGGGTGCGGCGGTACCGGAATCGCGCTTCTCTACTTTGGTAACCAATTGCAGGGTAGTGAGATAACAGCCTGGTTACCAAAGTCCGAAACCCCTTGAAATCCACCGATAGGGCTTTCCAGTACCGGGCTTCCATGGTACTTTAGGCCCACACAAGTGCGTGTCGTGAAGCTCCTCCGGCCGTGAGTTCGTATGGGGGTCAGCGGAGAAGTCTGCCGGTCCCGCCGATGCAGGGGCATCGCGGCGCACGGGTGTTCGGGCTCAGGTACGCCAGCCCCCGGGCGTTGAAGCGGAACCATGCCACAGGACAGCGTCACTCAGATTATCCAGTCCTCCCGCGCGCAGGAGGAGATGCTGGCGCAGCTGGAGAAGTTCCGCCGCACCGTCGTCGTCATGTTCACCGACATCAAGGGATCGACAGCGTACTTTGAGAAGTACGGCGACGTGGCGGGCCTGATGATGGTCCACCAGTGCAACGACATGCTGCGGCAGATCGTGGAGAAGCACGGTGGGCGGGTAGTCAAGGAGATCGGCGACGCCATCATGGCCATCTTCGACGACTGTAAGGAATCGGTGCGGGCGTCGATCGAGATGCAGAAGTCGCTGATCGGCTTCAATGCCCCCAAGCCGGAGCAGGACCACGTCTATATCCGCATCGGGCTGAATTACGGCACCGGGCTGGTGAAATCCAACGACGTCTTCGGCGACGTGGTGAACGTAGCCTCCCGGGTGGAGAGCGTGGCCTCGCCGGAGCAGATCGTCATCTCCGATACCCTGAACAAAGAGGTCGCCTCCGCGAACCTCTTCAAGATCACCTACCTGGGACGGTACGCCCTGAAGGGCAAGGAGGGCGACCGCGACCTGTTCGAAGTGATCTGGGACGAGAAGCGCAAGCCGCAGCCGGCGACGGCGCACACCGTCGTCACCACCGACGCCAAGTTCAAGGTCGTCGTTCCCAAGTTCAAACTGCAGCACATCCGCAAGGACGGCTCGGTGGGCTCCGAGCACGACCTGAAGAACGGCACCATGACCATCGGCCGGGTGGAGGGCGACCTGAAGTTCGCCGCCGACCCGCAGATGGCGGAATCGCATGCCCGCTTCTTCGTGGAGCGCGGGCAGCTGTACGTCGAGGACTTGAGCGGGGGGAAGGGCATTTTCGTGCGCCTGATCGCCACCTACACGCTGCAGAACAGCGACGTGGTGATGATGGGGCGGCAGGTGTTCCAGTTCCGCGAGAAGACCGAAGCCGTGGCCGCGGCGGCGGCGACCGGGACCGCCATCATGGAGGTCGCCTCCATCATCAAGGAGCCGGTGGCGGAATTCGTGGCCGTGACCTCACAAGGGGTGGACGAGAACAGCCGCTTCCCGCTGCTCGACCAGGAGGTCACCTGGGGACGCAACCGCGGCACCTACATCTTTCCCGAGGACGGGTTCATGAGCCGGGCCCACGCCAAGGTGTACCAGCGCGGCGACAGCTTCTTCCTGGAGGACGTAGGCAGCCGCAACGGGACCTTCATCAAGGTGCGGGGCAGGTCGCCGGTGCCGGTGGGCGCGACCGTCCTGGTGGGTGGACAACTCATGAAAGTGGCGCAGTAGGGAGTCATGGCAGGCCCGACAGTCACCAAGATCGGTAAGTACGACGTCATCGAGGTCCTGGGCAAGGGCGGCATGGGCGTTGTCTATAAGGCCATGGACAACCGCATCGGCCGCCTGGTCGCCATCAAGATGATGACCGGCGGCTTCGCCGACAATCCCGACCTGCTCAAACGCTTCTACCGCGAAGCCCAGGCCACGGGCATGCTGGAGCACCCCAATATCGTCATCGTGTACGAGTTGGGCGACCAGGACGGCAATCCTTACATGGTCATGCAGTACCTGGAGGGTGAGCCGCTGGACAAGATGATACAGCAGCGGCGCGAGATCTCCATGGTGGAGAAGCTCGGCTACATCATCCAGGCCTGCAACGGGCTGAACTACGCGCATCAGCGCGGCCTGGTGCACCGCGACATCAAGCCGGCCAATCTGATGGTGCTCAAGGACGGCACCTGCAAGCTGGTGGACTTCGGGATCGCCCGCCTGGGCGACACCAGCCTGACCCGCACCGGCCAGGTCGTCGGCACGATCCACTACATGTCGCCGGAGCAGATCAACGCCCAGGTGGTGGACGGGCGCACCGACATCTGGTCCACCGGGGTCATGCTCTTCGAGCTGCTGACGTACACGCTGCCGTTCGAAGGCAACGACATGGCCTCGACCCTGCTGAAGATCATCCACGAGCAACCGCCCTCGCTGAGCAAGTTCCTCAACAATTACCCGCCCGATCTCGATGAAGTGATCCAGCGCGCGCTCGCCAAGGACCGCGAGGAGCGCTACGCCACGGCCGAGGATTTCGCCTTCGACCTGGGGCGCGCCCAGGAACAGCTCAAGAAGCAGGTGGTGAGCGAGTACGTGGACCGGGCGCGCGGCTTCATGGAGCGCCAGGAGCTGCAGAAGGCCAAAGAACTGCTGCAGCAGGTGCTGCGCGTAGACACCGCCCATACCGTCGCCAAGGAGCTGATGCACGAGGTGCAGCAGCGCATCTCCAAGCAGGTACGCGGCGAGCAGATACGGCAGCTCCGCTCCAACGCGGAAGATGCCATGGCGCACAAGATGTACGACGACGCCCTGGCCTACGTCGAGCAGGCTCTGTCGATGGACAAGACCAACACCGAGCTGCTCAACCTGCGCGACATAGTCAAGGCCGCCAAGGAGAAGAAGGACAAGGCAGTGGCGGCTCTGCGCAAGGCGGAATCTGCGCAGCAGGTGGGCGACCTGGACGTCGCCCTGAAGGCGGCGGAAGAAGCGGTCGGTATCGACCCCGAGAATACTCAGGCCAGGACCCTGCACGCCTCCCTGGCTCGAGAGGTGGCGGAGCATTCCAAGCAGCGGGATATGCAAAAGCTGCTGGACGAGGCGCGGCGCGACATCACCGGCCGCAAGTACACCGCCGCGTTCGACGTCCTGAAGAAGGCCGAGGAGATCGATCCGGCGAGTCCCGAACTGCACAACCTGATGAACCTGGCTTCCTCGGGGCGGGACCAGGAGAGCAAGCGACGGGAGCTGGAGAAGCTGTCGAACGAGATTGAGGACGCTCTCGCCCGCGACGACTACAAGGTCGCCTGCGTCAAGGCAGACGAAGCGCTGCAGAAGTACCCAAGCGAGCCCGCGTTCCTCAAGCTCAAGGCCCTAGCCGATAAGCAGCGGGAGGCCGGGGAAAAGAAGAAATTCGCCGAAGAACAGATCGTCAAGGCCCGCAAGCTGCTGGACACGGGGAAGGCGACCGAAGCGCTGGCTTTGCTGGAGAGCGCGCAGCAGCGGGCGCCCGGGGACGCGCGCTTGCAATCGCTGCTGGCCATCGTCCGCGAGAGCGCGGAGCGGGAGAAGGCTGAGCGTACCAAGGACGAGTTCCTCTCGAAAGCCAAGGAATGCTTGCGCAAGAAGGACTACGACGGCGCCGTCATGGTGCTGGAGATGGCGCAGGCCCAGATCGAGGGCTCGGCCGAGATCAACGACCTGCTGCAGTTCGCGCGCGATGAAGCGGCCCAGCAGGCCCGCCGCGCCAAGACCGAGACGGCGCTGAAGGAAGTGCAGCGGCTGATGGCGGAGGAGGAGTACGACCGCGCTGTCGTCCTGCTGGAGAGCACCCTCAAGGAAGCGCCGGACGACGAACTGAAGGTGCTGCTGGAGGACGCGAAGCGGCACAAAGATGAAGCGGCCAAGAAGGTCCAGGTCGCGATCACCAAAGCGCAGAGATTGCTGGAAGCGCGCAAGGTCGACGACGCCGTCACCTTCCTGGAGGGACTGCCTAAGTCCTTCGCCAAGTCAGCCGAGTTCACCAACCTGCTGGAAAAGGCGCGCAGCGAGCAGGACATGGTGCGGGCGGTCGGCGGCGCGGTGCAGCAGGCCAAGGCAGCGATCGAGAAAGGCGACTTCGCCAGCGCCATCAACATCGTCGAGGCCTGCAAGAAGACCTACGGAGAGACCCCTGACATCAAGGCCGCGCTGGCCGATATCGAGAGCAAGAAAGTCAGCATGGCGCGGCAGGTGGTGGAAAAGGCGGTGCGCGACGCGCGGACGCTGCTGCTGTCGCGACAGTATCAGGCGGCCTTGCGGTCCCTGCATGGCGCCGGCCCGCTGGTGGCGGCCGCGCCACCGGAGCTGCAGCAGCAGTACAACGCGCTGAAGACGGACGCGGAAAAGGGCGCCTCGCGGATCCAGAAGGAACAGGACCTGAAGGGAACCATCGTCGCCGGTTCGCTGGACATGTCCAAGACCATGGTGGCGGGCTCGGTGGAAGCGCCGACGGCAGCGGCCCCGGCCCCGGTCTCGGGGGTCCAACGCCGGGTGGTGGTGGCGCCGCCGCCGCCCAAGAAGGCGCCGGTGATGCTGATCGTGATCGCGGCCGTTATCCTGGCCGTGATCGGCGGCGGGGTCTTCGCTTTCCGCGACCGGATCTGGCCGCCCCAGCGGGACGCCTACGTCGAGATCAACGCCGTTCCGTGGGGAACGGTGACGTCGGCCCGCCAGCTCAATGGCAGGTTCCACGAGGATTACAAGAAGGACAATCAGACGCCCCTGCGGCTGGCATTGCCGGCGGGCGAATACGAGATTACGATCGCGGGTCCGACCGGGCAGGAGAAGACCGAGAAGGTGAAGATCAGCCCGCAGTCCACCGGATCCATCACCCCGGTGTTTGAGCAATTGGATGTGGAGAAGATCGTCAATGCGAAATAAAGGGCAGATCTGGATGCTTCTGGTCCTGGTGGCCCTTACGCCGCTGGCAGCCAGGGCCGACCAGAAGGAAGACCTCAAGAAGAAGGGCGATTCCGCGGCCGCCGCCGGCAAACCGTTCGAGTCGCGCGATGCCTACTGCCAATTAGCCGATCTGGACCCCAATTATCCGCAAGCCAAAATGATGTGCACGATGATGAAGAAGGAGGCCGAGAAGGAGGACGCACGCTGCGACGACCGCTTCAACACCGCCTCCAGCGACCTCAATGCGGGAAAGTTCGACGATGCGGAACAGAAGCTGAAGAACGTCAAGCAGGGCTGCAAGAAATACGACGAAGCCCGGGCGCTCATGGCCAAGGTCCCGCAGCTGAAGCGGGACGCGGAGGCCAAGGCGGGCGACGCCGTCATGGCCCAGAAGTACGAAGAAGGGCTGCGGGCCTACAACCGCAACGACTTCGCCGGCGCCAAGTCGACATTGAAAGAGGTCTCCGGCTCCAAGGCGAGCGAAGCGCAGGCGCTGCTGAACAAGATCAAGCAATACGAGCAGGCGATGTCGCAAGGCGACCAACTGGCCGCGGCCAAGAACTGGAAGGGAGCGGCCCAGGCTTACAACGAAGCCGCAGGTTTCAAGGGTGACGGGCCGGGGGACCCTAAAGGCAAGGCGCGTGCGGCGATGGAAGCGGGGGGTGAGGCCGACAAGGCGGCCGCAGCCGCCAGGGCGGAGGCCGACAAGCAAGCCGCCGCCGCCAAAGCAGAGGCAGACTGCCGCGCCAAGAAGCCTGTCTTCGTCTCCTTCCAAATAAGCCCGAACAGCGGTCAGGTCGGCGCTCCGGTAAAGGCGAACGCAGATGCCAAAGCGGGGTGTAAGAACATCGCCGGCACCCTGATCCAATGGGGTGATGGCTCACAGACCACGGGAACCAGCGGTTCGCACGCATACAAGAGTCCCGGTACCTACGATGTGGTCGCGTGGGTGACGGACGAGGCGGGCAACAAGGTCTCGCAGGTCCAGACGGTGCGCGTCATCGAAGTGGCCGTCAAGCAGGTCGTACCGGAGGTCGATGTCGAAAAGACGCTGGCGGAAGCGCGGGCGGCGAAAGCCAAAGGCGATGTGGCCGGCGCGCGCGGCAAGTACATGAAGGTCCTGTCGGCCGACAAG
>DATKKJ010000131.1 GCA_035543055.1 Terriglobales bacterium
ATCAGCGGCGGGCGGAGAGCAGGGTGAGCAAGTCCTTGAGCCCGGCGCGCACCTGCCGCAGCGAGCTGGGATCGGGCGGCGCCAGGAATGGCAGCGCACTCTGCGACTTCGGCCCCCGCGCATCGCGGGACAGCACTTGCCGTGCCCCGGCGATGGTGAATCCCTGGTCGTAGAGCAGTTGCTTGATGCGCAACACGCTCTCCACATCGCGCCGGCGATACATGCGCTGCCCAGTGCTGGACTTGGTGGGCTTCAACTGGGGGAACTCCGTCTCCCAGAAGCGCAGGACGTAGGCGGGCAGGCGGCACAGGCGCGCCACCTCGCCGATGCGGAAGTAGAGCTTGTCGGGGATGACGACCTCGGCGGCTTTCTTCCGGGCGCGTGACTTGGCGGCAGTAGCCATGGGAAAGTTGACGACGAGGCGTAGCGGGATAGTAGTGCGTGCGGCGGCAAGTGGCAATCAGAAAAAAGTAGTCAGGAGTCGGAAGTCAGCGAGCACCGACTACTGACTCTCGACTCCTGCTCAACAAGAAGGCCGCCTCTCGGCGGCCGGTGGAATTCTCAACAGGCTCCCTATGTAGGCGCGAGGTCGTGCCTCGCGTCAGTGTTTCTTTTTCTTCGATTTTGCTTTCTTCTTCATCGTGGGTCGCATTCCCTCCGTTGGAGAAATCTTCCTGGGACGATCGGGGCCCGCATCTCAGGCCCAACATATTGGGTACCAGAGACCTGCTATCCATGATATTGGGGTCAATGCGAAACCCTGTCAACAGAAATCCGCATCGCCGGCCTCGGGTACACTGCCCTCCATGGCCGACGACTCCGGAACCCGCTACCTGGATGAAGCGCGTCGCAGCCTGCGAGGCAACAAGCGGCTGGCGGAAGGCGCGCTGGCCCAGGTCAGTGACGAAGAATTCTTTCGCGTGCTGGACGACGGCGAATCCAACAGCCTCGCCGTGATGGTGAAACACATCGCCGGCAACGCGCACTCGCGCTTCACCGATCTCCTCACCACCGACGGCGAGAAGCCGTGGCGCCTCCGCGACCGCGAATTCGAGATCGGCAAGGACGACACCCGGGCCCGCCTGATGGAAGTCTGGGAGGCCGGCTACAAGATCGTCTTTGGCACCATCGCGTCGCTCAAACCGGAGGACCTGGCCCGGACGGTGACCATCCGCGGCGCCGAGCACACGGTGCTGCAGGCGATCCATCGCGCCACCGCGCATTACGCCTACCACATCGGGCAGATCGTGTTCTTAGCCAAGCACTGGCGCGGCAAGGACTGGAAGACGCTCAGCATTCCGCGGGGGAAGTCGGAGGAATACGGGCAGGAGATGAAGCAAAAGCTGCGCGAGCGCGGCCAGTGATCCCTTTTCAAGGAGGGCGCATGTTCAGACTCAAGTCGATGGGTGTGATGTCCGTGGGCAAGATGATGGCGGTCATTCAAGGGGCCATCGGGCTGCTGTTCGTGCCGATCTTCCTGATCGCCGGCATGGCCGGCGCCCTGGCGGGCAAGGGGCAAGACGCCATCGCCGGCGGCGTGATGCTGGTCCTGGCGGTGATGATGCCGGTGTTCTACGCCGGCATCGGCTTCGTCATGGGGGTCGTCACGGCGCTGATCTACAACGTGGTGGCCGGCAAGATCGGCGGGATAGAACTGGAACTGGTCGCGCCTTCCGCTGATGTCAACCCGATGGCGCAGGTCCCCCGGTAGGGCGCGGTGCTAAAATCAAGTGTTTGGCATTCATACCGCGCACTCATCAGGTGACTCATGGCTGAGACGATGCTGGCGGTGGTGAAACCGCACCACGCCCCGGGGACAGAGATCCGCGAGGTCAAGATCCCGAAGTTCGGACGCACCGACGTCCTGGTGAAGGTGAAGGTGGCGTCGGTCTGCGGCACCGATCTGCACATCTACAACTGGGACAAGTGGGCGCAGCACCGCATCCATCCCCCGCTCATCCCCGGCCACGAGTTCTGCGGCGAGGTGTTCGCCTTCGGTGACGAGGTCACCACGGTCAAGGAAGGCGACTTCGTCTCCGCCGAGATGCACGTGGCCTGCGGCAAGTGTTTCCAGTGCCGGACGGGCGAGGCCCACATCTGCCAGAACGTGAAGATCATCGGCGTGGACGCCGACGGCGCCTTCGCCGAGTTCGTCTGCATCCCGGAATCGAACATCTGGAAGCTGGATCCCGAGATCCCGCAGGAGTACGCCTCCATCCTCGACCCGCTGGGCAACGCGGTGCACACCGTGATGGCGGGCGAGATCGCGGGCAAGACCGTGGCCATCACCGGCTGCGGGCCCATCGGCCTGTTCGCCATCGCGGTAGCGCGGGCCTGCGGCGCCACCAAGGTGTTTGCCATCGAGGTCAACGAGTACCGCCGCCGGGTGGCCAAGAAGATGCACGCCGACTTCGTGCTCGATCCCGGCAGCCAGGATGTGCGCGCCATCGTCAAGGACGAGACCGACGGCGTGGGCGTGGATGTGGTGTGCGAGATGGCCGGGCATCCGGACGCCATCCGAACAGGCTTCGACATCGTGCGCCGCGGCGGGCGCGTGTCCCTCCTGGGCCTGACCTCCAAGCCGATCTCGCTGAACTTCTCCGAAGACATCATCTTCAAGGGCATCACCATCCAAGGCATCAACGGCCGGCGCATGTACCAGACCTGGTACCAGATGACCGCGCTGCTGAAGGCCGGCAAGCTCGACCTCCATCCGGTCATCACCGACCGCCTGGCGATGAGGGACTTCGCCAAGGGTATGGACCGGCTGAAGACCGGCGAGGCCAGCAAGATCCTGCTCTACCCCGACGGCGTGAAGTTGAAGTAGCAGCCGTGGCGTATCGCGGTCGCCTCGCACCCTCCCCCACCGGACTGCTCCACCTGGGGCACGCCTGCACCTTCTGGGCCTCATACCAGCGCGCACAGCAGCACCAGGGCACGCTCGTCTTGCGCAACGAGGACTTGGATCCGCAGCGCTCCCGCCCCGACTTCGCCCAGGCGATGATGGAGGACCTGCGCTGGCTCGGCATCACCTGGCAGGAAGGTCCCGACGTCGGCGGTCCGTTCGCGCCCTACGTCCAGAGCCAGCGGCGCGACCACTACCTGGCGGCCTGGCGGACGCTGCGCGACCGCGGCGTGCTCTATCCCTGCGCCTGCTCGCGCAAGGAGCTGGCGCAGACTGCGGCCGCTCCGCAGGAAGATGACGACGAGCCGCTCTATTCCGGGCGATGCCGGCATCGCTTGTCGGAGGCGCGCAATCACCAGCAGCCTCAGGGCGTGCACTGGCGCTTCCGGGTTCCTGACGGTGAAGAGGTCGCATTCGTCGATCTGCGGCAGGGCGAGCAGCGCTTTGTCTCCGGCAAGGACTTCGGCGACTTCGTGGTCTGGCGGCGCGACGATGTCCCCGCCTACCAGCTGGCGGTGGTGGTGGATGATGCCGCCATGCAGATCACGGAAGTGGTCCGCGGCGCAGATCTGCTGAAGTCCACGGCCCGCCAGATCCTGCTGGCCCGCGCCCTCGGCTTGCCTGTCCCGGCGTTCTACCACTGCGACCTGGTCCGCGACCAGCACGGCGTCCGGCTGGCCAAGCGCCACGACGCCCTGAGCTTGCGCGCACTGCGCCGGGCGGGTGTTTCGCCGGAGGAGGTGCGAAGGCGTTGTGCATCGGCTCCATGGCGTCATGCTGAGCGGCTTTAGCCGCGAAGCATCTCGCGTGCAGGGCTCGCAAATCGTCCCCGTGAGATGCTTCGGGCCTTAAAGGCCCTCGGGATGACGCCTGCAGTAAGGGTCGCTCAGGATGCGAATAAGGATCAGCGGTTCTGGTCCAACTGCTCGCACCAGAAATCGGCGATCATGCGGCGCTGCGCATCGCCGGGGGCGATGAAGTCGAAGATGTGCAGGAATCCCTGGCGCTGCCGCACGCTGGCCATGAGCTTCACCGGCGTGTTGGTCGGCGCCAGGATGAACTCGATAGAAAAGGTCTCGCCCAGCGGCAGCTCGCCGGCGATGACCGCGCCGAAACCGGTCTCGTTCAGGCTGGAGCAACGTCCCCGCGCCACCCGGCTGGCGCCACGCAGCACAGAAAAGCGGAGGTCCACAGAACGCTTGGGGAAGCGCTTCACGTAGGTCCGTTTCGACGGGGTGGCGTCGGGGAGCGAGGCCACAGGCTGGTTTTCCTCCAAGAAGACTTCAGGCGGGTGAACGATAGCCCGAACTGGTGGCTCCCTCAAATCGCCGAAGTCCATGCCTCTTGGTAACGCAGCGAGGGGCCACGCTACTACGGGGGCAGAAGTCAGCCCGGAACGCATGGTTCCGGGCTGACCTCGGGCTTAGCGGAAACGGTTGCCGTGGGGTCCGCCGCCGGAAGAACCCTTTTGCGAACCCCCGCCGCCACCGGACGATCCCTTACCGCCGCTATGGGATGGGGCGCTGTAACCACCGTGGCCGCCTGACGGGCCGCCGGAGGAACGAGGCGTCACGATCGGCTGCCGCAGGTTGAGCGGCGGCCGGGAGCTGGGAGCAGGCTCGCCGCGATACGCCGGGGCGCGGTACTCGCGCGAGGATCCCGGGCCGCGGCTCTCGCTGCTGGGACTGGCCGGCGTCCAGCGCTCCGACGGTCGTTCGGGGCTCACGGCTCGGCCCGGAGTCTCTACTGGTTGGCTCTGCGGTTCGAAGTGACGCCACCCCGCCCCGCGGTCGGGCGAGGGCTCGGAGCGGGCAGGGGCGGTCGTCGCCGGGGCGGCTGGACGCGTCTCGCGGGACTGGCCCGACGGGCCCGTATTGCGGCGCTCACCCTGTCCGCCGGGCTCCGAGAACTTGTGCCAGCCGTAGCGGTCCGAAGTCGTCTGCTGGTCCTGGCGCGCCGCCTCGCTGCGGGTCGCGGCTGAGCTCGAAGGATAGGAGCGCATCGGGTTCGGGCTCTGCTCGGCGCTGCGCACGGGCTGGCTAGGCGCCGCTTCCGAGCGATCGAAGCGCCGCCAACCGTTGGGCGTCGCGGGCTGTGCCGCAGCCGGGCCCCTCAAGGGCTGCTCGCTCTTCACGGCGCTCTCCGGTCCACCCCGAACGCTGCTCTGCGCCCCGGTCTGCGCGCGCTCCGGCCGAAACTTGGGATCGCGCCCGATGGCGCGCTCCACTTGCGCGGCTTGCCGCGCGAAGCTCTCCGGCGCCGCCGGCTGCCTTTGGCTGAAGAAACGCTCCGGCTTCGCACCGGCGTGGAACGTAGTCGCGCTCGCCGGTCGGTTGGTGGCGGAGAGATTGTCTTTGGTGGGCACCAGGGGCAGGTTCCCGGTCATCATCCGGCCCTCACGGAAGACCTCGCCGCTGACCGGCTTGGCCGCGGAGCGCCCGGTGCCAAACTGCTCCGTGGGCACGGTCGAGATCGCCTCGCGCACCCGCATGTCGGTGCTCGCCTGCCGCAGGTTGGAGAACCGGTCGCCCCGGTGCAGGGGCGCGATGCCGCCATAATTCTTCACGTTGGTGATGTTCGTGATGTTGGTGATGTTGGTGACATGCACCGCGTTGAAGTGCGACCGGTAGTGTCCCCACCAGGGATAGAAGCGGTCGCAGGGACCGATCGGGAGCCAGCCGATGGAGCCGAAGCCGAAGCCGACACCCCAGTGGCTGCCGAATCCGAAGAACGAGACGTAGGCCGGAGCCCAGATCGGCCGGTAGTAGTGATGCACCGGGCCCGGCCACCAGTACCACGAAGAGTTCCAGTGGAACCAGCGGCCGTAGTGATACGGCGCCCAGCCCCAGGGCTCGTACGACACCCAGGTCCAGCCCCAGTAGGGCTCCCAGACCCAGCGGCCCGCGCGATAGGGCGCCCAACCTGCTGACACTACCGGCGCCCAAACCAGACCGTAATCCGGGACATCCACCCAACGCCCGTAGGCGTCCAGGTCCTCGCTGCCCACGTAATAACGGTTGGTGTGTCCCCAGGACTGCGCGTTGCGGATCACGCCATCGCGCTCGTTGTTCCAGGAATCCCAATCGTCCTTCGACGGCGCGCTGACCAGCTTGTATTCCGCCTCATCGGCGGTACCGCGCACCACGGCTGACTGCCCCTTCTCCAGGCGGGTGCTGCCCTGCGGGGTGGAGATGTCCGCCGATCCCTTGCGCACGATCACCTGGGTTTCGCCGGTATCCACCTGGACCCGATACACGCCCTCGCGCGACGTAGGACGGATGGCCACATTCGGCGTATCGATCTCGATCTCGGCCTCGCCTTCCTTGAAGACGCTGTAGTAGGCGAGGCCTCGGCCGACCTGCACCTGCACCTGGGTGCGGGTGAGCGTCGCCACCTTGGCCTCGGCGTTGTTGCCCAGGCGGAGGATGTTGGCATGGTCGAGCTGGATTTCGGCGCGGGAGCGGTCCCCGGTGGAGACGCTGTCGCCGGCGACCACCGGCTGGTTCAGCGCTGCGGCCGCCCAATCCCCGGTATCACCGCGCTGCGACGAGACGTCGCCGTGAATCAGGCTGACGCGCGCCACTCCCGGCGAAACTTCCACTTGTGCGCTGGCCGTCCCTAGAAATGCCAGCGCCACCATGCAAATCACGAGAACAAGATTGCGTTTCATGGCCCACCTCGGTTGGCGCGGGCTCCCGGGATCGAAGGAGTTCGCGCACTACCGTGGAGTGCAATGCCATTGCCATACTCGGAGCCGGCAAGTGGTTTGTTTTCAATGTGTGGAGGAAGCTCGGCACGGCTGGGTCTGGCCGCCTTCGGCCAGCAGTGGCTGAATTCGGCCACTTGGTCAGACTCCTGACGAAACTGGCGTGGCGCGGCCGCCCCCGGCCCGCGACCGTCCCGCAGGGACGCGGTCAGGGCTCTTGGTCGTCGTCTTCAATGCCCATCTTCGACAGGCGATAGCGCAGCGCGTTACGCGACAGGCCGAGTTGGCGCGCCGCCTGGCTCTTATTGCCGTTAGCGCGGCGCACTGCCTCGCGGATGATCTCATCCTCCCACTGGTCCAGGGTCATGCCTTCGGGCAGCATCGGAGCGCCGCCGTTCAGAACCTTGGGGCGCAGGGCGTCGAGGTGGATATCGCCGGCCTCGATGGTCGATCCGCGCGCCAGCGCCGCGGCGCGCTCCACGATGTTCTGCAATTCGCGCACATTCCCCGGCCAGTGGTGCTGCATCAACAGCTTGAGCGCATCGGGCGCGAGGCCGCGGAACTCCTTGCCGACCTCCGCCGACGCGCGCGCCAGGAAGAGGTTGGCCAATTCCGGGATGTCTTCCTTGCGCTCGCGCAGGGGCGGAATGTCGATGGGCACGACGTTCAGCCGGTAATAGAGATCTTCGCGGAATGTGCCCTCCTCCAGCGCGGCGCGCAGGTCGCGGTTGGTGGCCGCCACCAGCCGCACGTCCACCTTGAGCGTGCGCGTGCCGCCCAGGCGCTCGAACTCGCGTTCCTGCAGGACGCGCAGCAGCTTCACCTGGGTGCTGCCCGGTACATCGCCGATCTCATCCAGGAACAACGTTCCCTTGTCGGCCAGTTCGAACTTGCCCGGCTTGCTGGCGGCCGCCCCGGTGAACGCGCCTTTCTCGTAGCCGAATAGTTCGCTCTCCAGCAGGTTCTCCGGGATGGCGGTGCTGTTGATCTTCACGAACGGCCCGGCGGCTCGGCGCGAGCGCTCGTGGATGGCGCGCGCGATCAGGTCCTTGCCCACCCCGCTCTCGCCGCCCAGCAGGACGGTCGAATGGGTGGCCGCCACCCGCTCCACCATCGCCAGCACTTCCTGCATCGGCTTGCTGCGGGCCACGATGTTGGGATGCTGATAGCGCTGCTGCAGCGCCTCGCGCAGGGAGCGGTTCTCCTCGCGCAGTTGGCGGACGTCGAGTTCCTTGCGCACCACCAGGCGCATCTCGTCGAGCGAGAACGGCTTGAGCAGGTAGTTGCTGGCGCCGAGCTTCATCGCCTGCACCGCCGTCTCCACCGTGCCGAAGGCGGTCATCACCACCACCGGCAGTGCAGCGTTGATGCGCTTCACCGCCTGCAGGAATTCCATCCCGTCCATGCCCGGCAGCTTGACGTCGGTGATCACCAGGTCCACGGGCGAGCTGTGCAACAGCTTGAGACCGGTCTCGGCATCGCCCGCGCCAAGGGTGGTGAAGCCGTCCTCGCCCAGGTTCAGCTCCAGCAGCCGCCGCATTTTGGGCTCGTCCTCGACGATGAGGATGCTGGGCTTCATGCGCCGCTCCCCTTCTCTGCCGTCTCCGCCGCCGGCAGATAGATGACGAAGCAGGCGCCGGCATCGGGCACGTTCTCCAGCCGGATGCTGCCGCCATGCTCGTCCACGATCTTCGACACGATGCTGAGGCCCAGC
>DATKKJ010000132.1 GCA_035543055.1 Terriglobales bacterium
AGATCCAGGCGCTTTGGGCAGTCCCCGCTTCCGGCTGGACCCCGGTGCGGACCTTGGTCCGGCCTCCCACGGCGCCTACTCCGGCGAACCACGCCATGGCCGCAAGTAGGGGGACGTCAAACAGGTTGCCCGTGTAGTACTTGCCGAGGTTGATGGCAACGTTGCTGGTGACCGACGCAAGGGCATAGACCAGGGCGGCTCCGAAAAGGTGTCCGTACACAGTCCTCCACCCGCCCTTGCTGCGCCACCAAGCCAGCGCAACGGCAATCACCACGACTACATGCTCGGCAAAGTAAAGGACGTCGAAGCTCTTGCCATAGAGCTGGTCGTTGAACGAAACGTAGTGCCACGGGATCACTAGGAAAAGATAGAGGTAGAGCCACCAAACCAGCAGGAGGACGAAGTCGACGACCCCGAGGCGATCGGCTTGCTCGTCACGCTCGATGTGGGGCCGCACCGCGAGCGCGCCCATGATCGGCACTTCGTGCAGAAAAAGGATGATGTCGCCGACGAAGGGATTCGGCACTTCCTTCCGCAGGTACACTTCGAAGAACGTCCACAGCACCTGGGCCGAGAGCCACATGCCGCAGCCCAGGGACAACAGCATCCAGAAAAGCCTGGTGCGGCCCTCCGTCCTGGGCACGTTGCCGGCGATGAAGCCGAACGCAGCGAGCAGAAGAAGACACTGCGTGAAATCCCCGACGGCGGTCAGGAGATAGCTGCGCCGGAGTGCGAGGGACAATACGGCGTTGACGCACACCAATCCCCAGACCGCCCAGAACCAGGACTTCGGCTGCGGAGAGAAGGGCAGGTTCATCCGGTACGATATTAGGCCATAATCCGGGGGCGCAAAGTTACCGAGGTCACGGCAGGTATTGCGCTGGTTATCCTCGACCCGCGTTGAGTCCCTGGACGAGTTACCAGCCCTGGATCTCGGGCAAAGCTTCGCAGCGCGTGATCTCGGCCGCGATCCCCACCTGCTTCTCGCCGGGGCGTTCCTCCACCCGCACCACGCGGGCATTGCAGCACACCCAGCGCTGCGCGAATTCCGGGATCTCCGGCGGCATGATCATGATGAGCTCGATGGCGGAGCCCGGCTCGACCCTGGTGTCGAAGAAGAAGAACACCCCCTTTTGGCTCAGGTTCCCGGTGACGCCCATGGCGCGGCTCGTGGTCCGGGGATGGCGGACGCTGGTCGGGATGCAGTAGGGGAAGCGTTCGGCGCGACGGTGGTCCTTCTTCGACTGTGGCATGGGTCCCTCGTGGGTAGCAGAGGTTAGTCCTGCGAGAGAGTGCTGTCAATCGCCCGACCGGACATGCACGCCTGCTTTTCCTGCAGGTACGGATTCGGCTCCTCTTCCGGGAGCATCAGTCCGGCAGGATAGGCGCCACCGTTGTACTCTGCCAGGCGGTTCTTCCACTTGAGGAAGTCGGTGATGGTCCGCGGCTCGATGCGCACTTCCACCCGCCGCAGGCTGGCGAGCAGCAGGTTCATCTCGTGCATCATGCCTTGCGGAGTGCGCAAGCTGGCGCGACGCGGCTTGACTACGAACTGCAGCTTGCGGCCGCGGCATTCCAGCAGTCCCCATCCTGCGGGCAGCTCGGCGGGGGCGATCAGGCCGGCGGGTGCCAGATAGATGCGCTCGCAGCCCAGCGCCAGGTCCGGGTCCTTGCGCCACGGCTTCTGCGCATCGGCCAGGAAGTCGGCGCGCGAAGCCTTGCACTCCACCACCACCGACCGGCACCTACCCTTCCAGCCGATGACGTCCGCAACCTCGCCGCTGGAGCAGGCTTGCTCGGAGAGAATGACGCCGCAGCGGTAGGAACGGCGAAGCCATGACTCCGCCAGCTTCACCAGTTGAGCGTGGGTCATGGCTTTGCTTGTACCGCAGCCGGGGCAACCGGGCTAGTGACTGTGCGGAGTCGCCGTCCCCAGTTGCTGCAGCGCCTTTTCCGTTGCCGCCAGCAGCGCCTCTGCGCCGACCGGCGCGCCGGTGGCGTGCTTCATCCACACGTCCGGGGCGACGCGCCCATACCTGGCCGCGTTCTCGAACGCCGGCCCGATTTTCCCCATGTCCTCCATCTTTTCCTCGATTTGGAAGGCGATCATGTGGCCGAGAGGGTAGTCGGGCAGGTAGAGGAAGGCATCGATCATGTGCGAATAAATGCCTAGTAGCACCACGTCCTTCTTGCCGAACACGGGAGCGTAGTACCGGTTCCAGATGTCCTTGGAGATCTGCACCGTAGCCTGCTTGAGCTCGGCGGCGCTGGCTTTGGGATGGTCGTACATCCAGTGCCACACCGCCATGTCCACCAGGGCGACGCCGGCGATCTCATAGGTGCCCCAGAACTCGTTGAGAGTCGCCATGGCCTTGGTTTGGGCATCGGGCTTGGCCAGCCCCAGCAGTTCCAGGTCGTGGTTCTGCAAGACCATGGCCAGAGCCTCGGTGAAGGCGGTGTTGGGCACGCCGCTCAGGTGGTAGAAGTCGATGTCGTTGAGCGAGAGGGTCTGCTCGACGTTGTGTCCCATCTCGTGAACGGCGATGTTGTAGCCCTTGTAATTCATCCCGCTCTTTTCCACGCGGGTGCGCAGATGTGCTTTCTCGGAACGCATGCCGGCGCCCATGGCATGGCCGGAACCGCGCGCCGGGTCCACCACGATGTTGGCCGCCAGCTGCCGGGCCCGCTCCGGTGTCCAGCCGAACTTCACCAGGATGTTGGCGATGTCATCCTTGTAGGCCTGGGCGGTGGCGTACTTCTTGGAGACGATCTCGTCGAGCTGGGCCTCAGTGTACTGGCCGCGTGCGCGGAAGCCGTTGTACCAGATGTCGAATGGTTCGAGAGGGCGCCCCAACCGCGTCTCGATGAGCTTGGCGATGCGCGGCGCCAGGGGAGAGGTGACTACGGCCTTAAGCATCGCTTCAAAACGGGCTTCCGGGATCTCGCGGTCCTCGTCGAAACGGCGGGCGATGTGGGTGGGCGCCGTCGGCGAGTAAGGGTCGGCCTTCTTCACCGCCAGGTAATCTTTCCACAGCATGGCGTAGCGGGTGTCGGGCTCGGCGGCGTTGCTCGCCTTCAGGTCTTTCTTGCCGGATACGTCGCCGTCGTGCACGGCGGCGGCTTTGACTTGGTTGGAAAAGGGATTCCAGTCCACGTAAGGATTGTCGATCACGCTGGCGGGGATGGTCTGGGTGACGATGCGCTCCATCACCTGCTGGATAGCGCGCTGTTTGGCCAGCCCGTTCTGCTTGTCGCTGTAGTCGGCCTTGATCTCGTCGCGCAAGTTCCAGTGGGAGAGCAGGCGCAGCCCGGCAGGGAAGAGGCGGTTGCCGCCGTCGTCCACCACGTGGTGCATCCAGATGTTGTAGCTGGCGATGTAGGCGTCCGACTGCGAGGCGGCCTCGGCGATGGCCAGTTGCACGTCGGCCGGGATGCGTTTGGAGAAGCGCTGTGCCAGGCGAGCTTCCGCCCACTGCCGCCGCGTCCAGGCCGGCCCCTGGGTGAGGCGTTCTTCGAGCGTGGTCAGGGGAAAGTTCAGCAGGACTGCGAAGGCGAGCTTGTTCTGGAAGAAGTCGTCCAGCACGTGGGCGCCGGGATCGTAGCCGGCGAAGATCTCGTCGTAGGGCTGGATAGGGCCGACATCGAGGTCGGCGACGTTGCGGAACTCGCGGTTGATCTCGTGCATGTGCCCGTCGAGTTGCTCCATCAGCCTCTCGAAGCGGGTGAAGAGCGTATCGAGGGCCTGCTGGTCGCCGGCGAATTCGGAGCTCACAAAGGCTTCGAAGGCAGCCTGGTCGCCGTCCGCGGAGCGCCAGAAATCGCCCACCTGCTTGAGGCCGCGCTCGATGCGGGCACGCTGGGCCTCGCCGTACTTGCTGACGAGTTCCGCTTTCGACTTCGCGGTTGCGTCCTTCAGCCAGGGCGGAAAAGCGGTGGTGGTCTGGGCCGAGGCGGTGCTGGCAAACAATGTCATGCAGAAGAAGACAAATAACACACGGAAGTGCACGGCGTCCTCCTGTCGTGCCCGATGTTAGGAACGCGACAGTATAGCGGTAGAGACGCCCGGCAGGGCATCTCTACCCTAGGGAAGAAAAAGGCCCGGGCCGGAGCCCGGGCCGATAGAGGAACCTGGTTCGCTAGTCGGCTGCCGATTCCTTGCGATTGGTGATCTGCGTGGGCACGTTGACCGGGCAGTCTCCGAGGATCGGCTGGCACGATGCGTCCTTTCCCGGGACATGCTGCGGCGCCTTGGTGCCGGTGAATTGCTCCTCCTCGGTCGAGCCGTGCAGAGCCATGGTCGAGGCCTGCCCGGCGGTGATCACCTTCTGCACTTCGTCGAAGTATCCGGTGCCGACGAATCGCTGGTGCTTCACTGCGCCATATCCGTGTTCGTGCTCGCGGGCGAATTCCTTCTCCTGCAAACGCGAGTAGGCGGTCATGCCGCGGTCCTTGTAGGCCCGCGCCAGCTCGAAGAGGCTCAGGTTCATGGCGTGGAAGCCGGCCAGGGTCACAAACTGGTACTTGTAGCCCATGGCGGAGAGCTCGCGCTGGAACTTGGCGATGGTAGCTTCGTCCAGCTTCTTCTTCCAGTTGAAGGACGGCGAGCAGTTGTAGGCCAGCATCTTGCCGGGATGCTCGCGGAGCACGGCCTCGGCGAAGCGGAGCGCCTCCTCCAGGTTGGGCTCGGAGGTCTCGCACCAGACCAGTTCGGCGTAGGGCGCGTAGGCGATGCCGCGGGCGATGGCCGCTTCGATGCCGGAGCGGACCTCGAAGAAGCCCTCCACGGTGCGTTTGCCGGTGCAGAACTCGCGGTCGCGGGGATCGATGTCACTGGTCAACAAGCCGGCGCTATTCGCGTCGGTGCGGGCCATCACCAGCGTGGGGACGCCCAGGACGTCGGCCGCCAGCCGCGCCGCAATCAGTTTTTGGATGAACTCGCTAGTCGGCACCACCACTTTTCCGCCCAGGTGGCCGCACTTCTTGGCCGACGAGAGCTGGTCCTCGAAGTGGACGCAGGCCGCGCCCGCCTCGATCATTGCCTTCATGAGCTCGAAAGCGTTGAGCGTTCCGCCGAAGCCGGCTTCGGCATCGGCGACTAGGGGCGCGAACCAGTAGATGCCGTTCCTGCCTTCGGCATGATGGATCTGGTCGGCGCGCTGCAGCGCGTTGTTGATGCGGCGGCAGAGATTGGGGACGCTGTCGGCCGGGTAGAGGCTCTGATCTGGATACATCTGGCCGGCGTCGTTGGCGTCGGCGGCCGCCTGCCAGCCGCTGACGTAGATGCTGCGCAGTCCCGCCTGCACCATCTGCACCGCCTGGTTGCCGGTCATGGCGCCCAGGGCGTGGACGTAACCGGGCTCCTGGAGGAGGCGCCAGAGGCGCTCCGCGCCCAGCCGGGCCAGGGTGTGCTCGACCTGGATGGAACCGCGGAGCCGCTCCACGTCCTGCGCGGAGTAGGGGCGGGTTATGCCCTTCCAGCGCGGGTCGGTGGTCCATGGCTGCGTGAGTTCGTTCCCTTTGCCGTTGCTTCCATTGTTACCCATTGCCTGTCTCCTGTGTCCGTTCCGGGGCGGACCGCCCGCCCCTGGGGGCCCTTGACCCTGTGATGGAGGTCACAGTGTTCAAGATGCTGAACGGTTATTCAGCATTATGGAGAAAGCCTAGGATTCGCGATTTCCGAGGGTCAACGCACCTGTTCAGCCTATTGAACACAAATTCCAGATGCTGTACATTGGCAAAGCCATGACACCCGAAGCCCCCTCGGTGGCGGTGGAGCGCACCCTCGAGATCCTGGAGGCGGTGGCCCACCGCAGCAGCGGCATGACCAATGCCGACATCAGCCGCAAGCTCGGCATCCCCAAGAGTTCTGCCAGCTACATCCTGCGCACCCTGGAGCGCCGGGGATACCTGCGCCGCGATCCCGAAACGGCACGCTACCGGCTGGGGGTCAAGGTGCTGAGCCTGTCGCGGGGCGCGCTCACTGGCCTGGACGTGCGGGAGGCGGCGCTGCCGGCCATGCGCCAGCTGGTGGACCACTCCCACATGACCGTCCACCTGGCGATCCTCGACGGGGACGAGGCGGTGTACGTGGAGAAGGTCGAGGCCCCGGGCTTCATCAAGATGGACACCTGGGTCGGCAAGCGGATGGAGATCCACTCCACCAGTGTGGGCAAGGCGCTGGCCGCCTATCTCGACCCGCAGAAGATCGAGGCTGTCCTGCGGGCACGGGGCATGAAGAAGCTGACCAGCAAGACCATCACTTCGCCGGCGCGCTTCATGAAGGAGCTGGAGAGGGTCCGCGAGCAGGGCTACGCTGTGGACGACGAGGAGAACAGCGCGGAGGTGCGCTGTGTGGGCGCGCCCATCTTCGGCGCCAGCGGCCAGGTGGAAGCGAGCCTGGGCACGACCGGCACCATCCACCAGGTGAGCCGGGAGATGCTGCCCAAGATCGCCGCCTCGGTCAAAGAGGCGGCGCTCCGCATCTCCCACCAGTTGGGCTATGACGCCCGCTCGCGCCGCAGCTACGTACCCAGCTTGTAGGCAGCCAAACCGGCCTTTCTGGGGCGCATCCTACCTCATGGCAGCAAAGGAGCCGTAATGCGCGCATTGTTCTGGTTCGGACTGGTGGTCCTGGTCTTAGGGGTCGCTTCGCTTTTCATGACCATCCCGCAGCGGGAGACCCATGGCATCCGGGCGGGCGACCTGTCGGTCGGGGTAGAGATGCAGCACAACGAGAAGGTCCCACCCATCGTCAGCGCGGTGATGATCCTCGGCGGGGCGGGAATGATGATCACCGGCGGCCGGCGCCGCTAGCGGCGGCATTCCGGCAGCAAGACCAAAGCCCCGCGGAGGCGGGGCTTGTCAT
>DATKKJ010000133.1 GCA_035543055.1 Terriglobales bacterium
TGGTCGGCCTGGTCGGCGTTGATCTCGAGCAGGAGCTCGGCGCGGGTCATCTCCTCGCCCCACGGAGTCTTCAGATTCTCGCCGAGAGTCTTTTCGCTGACCTTCGACAGCACGCCATCGCAGTAGGCGACCGACTGCTCCAGGGCGGCGACCAGCTTGTCCTTGGGATCGGTGTCTTTCAGGTCGGGCTGGGCGTGTTTCTCGCCCGCCACCAGCCCGCAAAGCCCGTTGTTGGAGCGCGCGGTGTGGAAGACCATGTGGCCGAAGGTCATCTGCCCGGGCGTGGCCTTGAAGCCGTACTTGTCGGCGGGCATCTCCTTGGCGGCGGCCACCAGATGGCGGGCGCGTTCCATGATCTGCTTGCGCGCCGCCGTCACCACGGGACCGCTCTCCTGGGCCAGCGCCCCGGCGGTCATGGTCAGCAACAAGAGGAAGACTCGTAACATGCATCACCCCCGGCGTGACAATGTACGCCATGCGGCGAAGGAAAACAAAGGCGAGTAAGAACGAAGAAGGCAGATTGCAGAAGTCACTTTTGGGAGATCCGAGCGACCAAGGTGGCGGCCAGCGACTGTCTGCGAGATCCTTCGCGGGTTGAAACCCGCTCAGGATGACAAGGGAAACAACCGCTTGACTGCGCCTAGGGCCGGTAGATCCACGCCTGTTGGGTAGAAAGCGGACCGTTAGGACGCCCGCCGCCGGGGCCGTAGCCGCCGGCGATGAGCACGCGTCCGTCGGGCAGCAGCGTGGCCGAGGCGAAGTAGTGCCGCCCCTCGACGCTGCCGGCGCGCACGAACCTGCCGGAAGCCGCCTGGTAGAGCTCGACTTGGTCGGCGCCACCGGCGACCAGCACATTCCCGTCCTTCAACCGGGTGACGGCATCAGGCAGCTTGAAGCGCGCGAACTCCATCTCGCCGGCGGGAGTGAACCGGCCGTTCTGCGGGTCGAAGACCTCGACGCTGCGCACCGGATTCCAGCCGCCGTCGGGAGAGCCCCCGACGACCAGCACGCGCCCGTCGGGCAGCAAGGCGGCGGCATGCTTCATGCGGGGCGCGGTCATCTCACCGGCCGGCTGCCAGGCCGCCGACTTGGGATCGAAGATCTCGGCCTGACGCAGGTTGCCGCCACCGGTCACCAGCACCCGGCCGTCTTTCAGCAACACCGCCTCGCGCGCGAGGCGGGGCGTGTGCATGCTGGCGGTCGCGGTGAAGCGGTTGGAAGCCGGATCATAGATCTCGGCGCTGGCGAGCGTGCGCTCGTCGTGATCGGCTCCACCCGCGATCAACACCTTGTGGTCGGCCAGCACGACCGCCGCGTGACCGGTCCGGGGGCCGCTCATGTTCGGCCCGGGGGTGAAGCGGCCGGTCTGCGGATCGTAGATCTCGGTGCTGGCGACGATGCCGGGGCCGCCTTCGCGGATCCGGCCGGCCAGGCCTCCGGCGATCAACACTTTGCCGTTGGGAAGAAGTGTGGCGCTGTGTCCCACGCGCCGGGAGAGCATGTCGCCGGTGCCGGCGAAGCGCCCGGTGGCGGGATCGAACAGCTCGGCGGAGCTCAGGAAGACACCGTTCTCCACCATGCCTCCGGCGATCAAGACGCGGCCGTCCTTGAGCAGGGTGGCGCTGTGGTCGGCGCGGCGGTCGTGCATGCTGCCCGTGGGCGCGACCTGGCCTTGCGGGGCGGCGCCGGTCCGAGAGCTGCCCATCAGCAGCAGCGCGAGCAGCGGGATCGAGGCGAGAGCTATCCGGCGAGCTGCAGCCATGCCATCCTCCTCGGGACTGCGATACCGGTGAGACGCCGGGGAAGTATAAAGGTTATCGAGGGTGTATGATGCCCCGGCCTTGGCCGCCGGTCCCATCCGCCACATCTCCGACACCGCCCTGTGGGTGGCGGTGTACCGCGCGCAGGAGAGCGAGCGCGCCGACGCCGTCTTCCGCGATCCCTACGCCCGCAAGCTGGCCGGAGAGCGGGGGATGCAGATCGCCGCCTCCATGCCCACCGCCCAACGGCATTCCTGGTCGTACGTGACTCGCACCTGGGTGATCGACCGCGTCGTGGAGCGCGAGGTGCACGACGGCGCCGACCTGGTCATCAACCTGGCGGCCGGCCTCGACACCCGGCCCTATCGCATGCCGCTCCCGGCAGCGCTGCGCTGGGTCGAAGTGGACCTGCCTGACATGCTGAGCTACAAGCAGGAAGCGTTGGCTGGGGAGAAACCGGCCTGCGCGCTGGAGCGTGTCGCGCTCGACCTGACGGATCTCGAAGGACGGCGCGCGTTGTTCCAGCGTCTCGGCGCCGGGTCCCGGCGCGCGCTGCTGCTGAGTGAGGGGCTGATCATCTACTTCGAGGCCGAGCAGGTTGCCGAGCTGGCCCGCGAGCTCAGCGCGCAACCTGGGTTCCACCGCTGGGCCATCGACCTGGCCTCGCCGGCGCTGCTCAAGATGCTGCAGAAGTCTCTCGGAGGCCAGCTCCAGCAGGCCGGGTCGCCGCTCCGGTTCGCTCCTCGCGAGGGACCGCAGTTCTTTGTTCCTTGCGGCTGGAAGCCGGTGGAAACGAGCTCCCTGCTGCCCGCCGCTGCCAGGCTGAAACGGCTCTCATTCGGCATGCGGCTGTTATCGCTGCTGCCCGACCCCGCCGGCCGCAAGCCCGACAAGCCCTGGGGCGGGGTCGTCGTGCTGGAGAACGCGGAGCGGGGGAGCACAAGATAAGTGGGGCCGCGGAGAATCTCCGCGGCCCGTTTGGCGAAACGACGCTCCGGTCCTCAGACCAGCGAGGCCAGGTCGATGACGAAGCGGTACTTCACGTCGCTCTTGAGCAGCCGCTCGTAGGCCTGGTTGATCTGCTGGATGCCGATCAGCTCGATGTCGGAGGTGATGCCGTGCTCGGCGCAGAAATCCAGCATCTCCTGGGTTTCCTTGATCCCGCCGATGCCGGAGCCGGCAAACTGCCGCCGCTTGAAGATGAGGCTGAAGACCCCGACCGGCAGCGGATGCTCCGGCGCTCCCACCATGGTGAGCGTGCCGTCGCGCTTGAGCAGCTCCAGGTAGGCATTCAGATTGTGCACCGCGGAGACAGTGTCGAGGATGAAATCGAAGCTGGCTGCGTGCTTCAGCATCTCGGCTTCGTTCTTCGAGACCACCACCTCGTGAGCGCCCAGCCGTAATGCGTCCTCGGTCTTGTTGGGCGAGGTGGTGAACAGCACCACGCGGGCCCCGAAGGCGTTGGCGAACTTCACCGCCATGTGACCCAGCCCGCCCAGGCCGACCACCCCGACCTTCTGCCCCTTGCGCACGTTCCAATGACGCAGGGGAGAGTAAGTAGTGATACCGGCGCAAAGCAGGGGCGCCGCGCCCGCCAGGTCGAGCCCCTGGGGCACGCGCAAGACGAACGCTTCATCCACGACGATGCTCTCCGAGTAGCCGCCGTAGGTGACGCCTCCCAGCTGCTTGTCCTCGCTGTTGTAGGTGAAGGTGGCGCCGACCTCGCAATACTGCTCCAGGCCCTCGCGGCAGCTGGCGCAGCTGCGGCATGAATCCACCATGCAGCCGACCGCGACGATGTCGCCCTCTTTGAACTTCTTGACCGCGCTCCCCGCCTTCACCACCCGCCCCACGATCTCGTGGCCGGGCGTGCAGGGATAGACGGTCGGCATCACGCTCTTCCATTCGTCTCTGACCGTGTGCAGGTCGGAATGGCAGACACCGCAGAAGAGGATCTCGATCTGCACATCCTGAGGTCGCGGGTGTCGGCGCTGGATGGTGGCGGGCGCAAGCCCCGAGGTCGCGCTCCGGGCCGCGTAGGCTTTTGCGGCATAGCTCTTTTCCGTTTGTCTCTCTTGCACCGCGGTAGCTGAATCGGGCTGGCTCATGGAGAAAGGCTCCTTCCTTCGAGGATTCCATTGAAAGATGCAACCGGTGGCAATCGGTCGCTAAATGTGGCGACCCCCTGCGCCGTCGCGGAGGGACCTGCTGTTGTCAGATGGCAAGGGCTGGTAGCAGTACGTTGGCTAGGGCCGACCTCTGCTGCGGCGGTCGCCGGCGCGGCGGTCCTGCCCGGAGCGCACCGGACTTCCCGGCGGCGGCGGAACGTCCACCTTCCGGCGCTCTTCCCGCGACCGGATCACTCCCTGCCGACGCTCCTTGGGCATTTCTTCGCGGTGTGCCTCTGCCTTCCTTTCGAGTTGGTCACTCTGGCGCAGGGCTTTCTCCATTTTTGTATGCTTCTCTGCCATGCCGCCCAGCTTACGCCCGTCTGGGCCGTGGCCGCCAGTCCCTCGGACGAACCGGGAGGGCCGCCGAGGGTAATCCGCGGCCCGTTGAGAGGAACAGACGCGCCGGAAAGGCAGTCGTCAGTCCTCAGTCGTCGGTCGCCAGCAAGGTGTGTGTGGCACGGCCGTGCAGCGCGGGCGGCACGCCCGCGCCACACAAATTCACGATTTACCTTAGCCCCGCCAGCTCCTGCAGGCGATGCCAGTTGTACAGCCGATCTTCCTGCGCGTACTTCAGGAATTCGTCCGCCTTCCCTTCCTTGTCGAAGTGCCGCGAGAAGCGGCCCTCGGTCTTGGCGAAGGAGATGAAGTCCACCGGCTGGTTGGTCCGGGGATCGACGTACCAGTCTTCCTTCATCGCCGGATTGCCGGCCAGGCTGAGGCGTTCGGAAAGCTTCTCGCCCTTCCGCGGATCGTAGGTGAACAGGGGGAAGGCGCGGCTCTCGACTGCCAGCTTCGACTGGATGAGCGAATGGTCGTCGGGCACGCCATGCTCGGGCTGGCAGGTGGTATAGGCCACTACCAGCGCTGGCCCGGGGAAGTCGTTGGCCGCCATGATGCTCTTGTAGAAGTGGTTCTGGTGCGCGGTGGTGGTCTGGGCCACGAACACCTCGCCGTGCATCAGGCCGATCTGCGCCAGCTCCTTGCGGTGCTCGCGCTTGCCCGGCTGGGCGGAGCCGAACTGCGCCATCTTGGCGTCCTGGCCGGTGAAGGTCGAGGTCGAGGTCTGGCCGCCGGTGTTGCTGTACACCTGGGTGTCGAGCACCAGCACCTTGACGTCCATCCCCGAGGCCAGCAGGCGCGACAGCGACTGGAAGCCGATGTCGTACATGGCGCCGTCGCCGCCGATGCACCACAGCCGGCGCTTGCTGTGTCCTTCCTGGTCCCAGCGCAGCCGGATGCCCATGGCGTCGGCGGGCGAGTTCTCGAACAGCGAGTTGGTCCACGGCACCGAGAACGGGTTGAACGGGTAGGTGGAGCCGTACACCGAGTTGCAGCCGGTGGAGGCCACGATGCCGATGTTGTCCGCCCCGTACACGAAGCCGGTGGCGGCCAGCATCAGGCGGATGGCGGTGGCTTCACCGCATCCCATGCAGGAGCCGGCGCCACCCGCGAACAGCAGGGAGCGGCCGGCCAGCATCATGTCGCCCAGCGCCTTCTCGTTGAGGTACCTCGCAGGCGTCTCCGGCAGATGATGGTAGAGGTCCATGCCCAGGTCGTACTTGGCCATGCCGTTCTTGGGGACCATCTTCAGGGCTTCGTGCTTGCCGCAGGCCACCACGCACTCGCCGCATCCCTTGCACTTGTCGGGATCGATGAAGATGCTGAACAGGCCTCCGCCCTCGCCCTTCTTCTCGGGAATGTCAAAATATTTCGTCGTCTTGACGAAGCCGGCGCGCAGCTGCTCGCGCACGTCCTCGCGGACCTTGGCCAGCTGCTCGTCGAGCACCTTGGGCTCAGCCACCTTGCCCAGGATGGCGGTGTCGGGACAGACGTTGACGCATTCCATGCAACCCACGCACTTGGCGGCAATCAGCTCCGGGATGTCCGGCGCCAGGGTGCGGAAGCTGCGCCGCGACGCGCTGGAGGGAGGCATCAACGAGCGGGCCAGGAATTCATCGGCCTCGAGGTCGGCCTCGCGCCCGCGGGCGTAGCTGCCGATCACGTGGTCGCAGAAATCGTTGGCCACGCAGGGCGCCGTCGGGTTGGCGAAGTGCTTGAAGACGATGTCTTCTTTCTTCTGCTCGGCTTCGTCCTTCGCCGGCGGCTCGATGAGCGTGACCTCGTCGAAACCGCGCCGGGCCGCCACCATGTTGTCCTTCACCACCTGTCCGCCACGCTTGCCGAAGTACTTGGTGAGCGTCTTCTCCAGCGAAGCGAAGAGCTTCTTGTCATCGAGCCCCGCCTTTTCGGCAAATGGAGTCAGGCGCAGGAAAGCGCCCAGCAGCACGATGCCCTGCATGCGAATCTGCAGGTCGAGGCGGCTGGAGCACTCGCGCGCGATCTTGCCGGCGTCGAGGGCATACAGCTGGAGACGCCGGGCACGGATGGCGCTGCGCGCCGACGCCGGCAGCGTCGGCCACACCTGCTCGGGCGGCTGCTGTGACTGCAGGTAGATGACGCCGCCGTCCACCAGCCCGGCCAGGGGGTCGCCCGACAGGAACGCGTTCTGGTCCTGGATGGCGACGAACTCCACCGTGTTGATCTCGGCGTGCAGCCGGATGGGCTGGGGCGCCAGCGTCAGCCAGTAGCTGGTGGGCAGGCCTTTCTTCTCCGAGCCGTACTTGGGGAAGGCCTGGGCGTAGAGTCCGAACAGGTCGGAAGCCACCGAGGCGATGACTTTGTTGGTGGTCACCGAGCCGAAGCCGCCGACCGAGTGTCCGCGCAGCGAGAACGCGCCCGCGGGACGCACATCGGGATCGACGACGATGGGCAGCGAGTCAGCATGCTTCACGCCCAGCACGAAGAAGCGCTTGGCGTCGCGACGCTCCATCGCGTCGGCGACGGCGACGAAGTGTCCGGGACGGACATCGCGCCCGCCCAGTCCGGCCACGCCGGAGTACACGTCGGGGATGCGCTCCAGGCGCGCGCCCGCGGGATCGATCTGGGCGTCGGCGAAAGCGGCCTTCAGCTCCGCGGTCAGGGGATTCGATTCCGCCAGCGGGATGTCGGCGCGCTCCACCACCGCCACCGCGCGGCAGCGGCGCAGCGCTTCCACCAGCTCGCGGCCGGGGAACGGCCGGAAGCTCACGACCGTGATGCAGCCGACCTTCTTCCCATGCTTGCGCAGGTGGTCGACCGTGGCCTCGACCGTCTCCATCATGCTGCCCATGCCGACGATGGCGTACGCGGCGCCCTCCATCCGGTAGGGCTTGATGAGGTCGTATTCCCGGCCGGTCAGTTCGCTGAAGTCGCGCATCGCGCCCACCAGCCGCGGCGCCACCGTGTCGTAGAAATACCTCTGCGCCACCTTCCCCTTCATATAGGAATCCTGGTTCTGGACGCAGCCGGTGAGGACGGGGCGGTTGGGATCGAAGAAGGACTTGATGCGGTCGGCGGGCGCGCCCACGAACTCCTTCATCAGCTCGGGCTCGGGGAGCTGGATGGTCTCGAGGGTGTGGGTGGTGAGGAAACCGTCCTGGATGTTCATGAACGGGGTCTCGGTGTCCTCGGCGGCGCGGCGGGCGATGAGGGCCAGGTCGGCGGCTTCCTGGGCGTTGCGGCCGAAGAGCATGCCCCAGCCGACGTCGGCGACACCGTACACGTCGTCGTGGCCGCAGTGCACGTTGAGCGAGTGCGAGGTCAGGGCGCGGGCGCCGATATGGAAGACCACCGGCAGGCGCTTGCCGCTGATGACATACAGCACTTCCTTCATCAGCAGCAGTCCCTGGCCACTGGTGAAATTGCTGACGCGCCCGCCGGCCAGCGCGAAGCCTTCGCAGGCCGAAGCCGAGCTGTGCTCCGACTCCGGCTCCAGGAAGCGGATGGACTCGCCCCAGAGGTTTGTCTTGCCGTTGGCGTATTCGGTGGCGAAGCCGTCGCCCATGGGGGTGGAGGGAGTGATGGGATAGGCGCAGGCGCCTTGCACGATGTTGGCGTCCACCCAGACGACGGCCCCGGAGCCGTCCACGGTGGAGGTGATGCCGGGATACTTCACCGTTGTTTTCTGCTTTTGCGTCTTTTCCGGTACTGCAACCGTGCTAGCCAAGGTATTCCTCCATGTATCACTTGCGCCGGGGCGCGGCGTGGGTATGAATGCGGCAATGAATGGCGTCGCGTCCGCCGGCGATCTCGATGGTGGGTGGGGTGATGAAACGATGCAGGTGAACCAGGTGCTCGGGCCCCCATCCTTCCCGCGCTTTCACCGTCTTGCCGAACATCTTCGTGGGGGCTGGACTCAGCTCCCGCTTGCTACGCGAGACAGCCGAGGGCGGCTGTCCCACACGAACACTGCTCATAAGAATCCGTCCAGCTGTTCTTCCTCCAGCGCGATGTGGGTGGCCAGGTCGTGGGTCAGCTCTTCTCCCGCCTGCTGCACCTGGCGCAGCGGGGGCTGGCCGTGGTTGCCGGCTTCCAGCCGCGCCACCGCGCCGGCGAACTCCTTCACGCGCGCGGCAAGACCCTGGTGTTGGAGGCGCATCTGGCGGGAGAACTCGGCCAGCTCGGGACTGACGGGGACGACCGCGTCCAGCACCGTGGTCTCCTCGCGCCGGAAATGCGCGGTCAGGAACTCCTCCAGGCGGGCGAGGCTGCGGCGCAGCCGGCCGGCGCCCAGGGGATCGACCGACAGAGTGTTGGGGCCAAGAGCTTCGAGGGCGACGGCCAGGTCGGCGAGCCGCATCAGCAGCTGCTGGTGCTCGTTGTGGATGCGGGCGGAGTCGCTGCGAAAGGTGTTGGGAAATGTCGCCATGGCCGAGGTCTTCGGCGCCTGAGCCTTGGGGTGCGGCGCCTGGCTGAGCCGGAGGTCCAGAATCCAGATCGAGTGTGCGCCCCGGATGGGACTGTCGCCGTGAGGCTTGTCACCGTGGAACGTGACCCCCGTCACAGCGCCTATAGACGGCGGGAACCACACTACGTGAGAGCACAGGTAGCCAGGCCACGAATGAGCCCATGGCCTGGAGCCCTCATCGGTGGCTCCGGCGCCGGCCGGTCCGAGACCCCACACTCCGCTGCGCCTCGCCGGGGCCACCGCTCACCGGAGCGCCTGCTGCTAGAGGCGCTTCCCCGGAGAAACCCTATGAATGCGATCCCAGCCCGGGTGCACGGCGGCAATCACAAGCCGGCGGCCCCCTATGGCCTGCGGGTGGTGGACAATTGCCAGACCTGCGCCAACCGGCAGAAGACGGTGTTTTGCCGCATGCCGGTCGATACGTTGCGCGAATTGAACATGATCCGGCAGACGGCGCTGTATCCACCGGGGGCTCTGCTGTTCGTGGAGGGCGAGTCGCCCCGGGGATTATTCGTGCTATGCAGCGGCGAAGCCAAACTGACCGCCAGTTCCAAGCAGGGCGAGAGCATCATCCTGCGGCTGGCGGAGGCGGGAGAAGTGCTGGGACTTTCCAGCGTGATCGCGGGAACGTCCTATACGTCCACGGCGGAAACCCTGACCCCGGCGCAGATCGCCTTCGTGCCGGCGCGCAAGTTCCTGCGCTTCGTGCGCACCCACCACGACGTGTCGCTGCGGGTGGCGGAGCACCTGTCGATGGAGCTGCACAAGTCGTGGGAGCAGGCCCGGCTGCTGGCCCTGGCCCCGAGCACGCGGGCGAAATTGGCCCAGCTGCTGCTGGAGTGGGCCGACGAGCACGGGAAACAGGACCCCACGGGCATCATCGTCCCCTTCCACATGACGCACGAGGAGATCGGCAAGATCATCGGCGCCTCGCGCGAAACCGTCAGCCGGCTGCTCTCCGATTTCCGGCGGCGGAAACTGATCCGGGTGAAAGGCAGCACCGCGGTGGTGATCCCGGAGGAACTCCGAGCAGCATTGAACTAGGTTTCATACATACTTCATAAGCCCCTACGCGGCCGACGGCGGCCGCGTTGTTGTTTGGCCGTGAGCCCCGGGTCGTGAAGACCAGGAGCGTTCATCCAACCGGCAAATCGGCCCCGCGCGCAAGACTCGGACCGGCGACGTGCCCGGCTTCGATATCCACTGCACCCGTTCGACGGCCGAATCCGAATAGAGCCGCCAAGTCCTCGCATGTGAAGATCTCGAATGCGATATCCAATCCTGCGAGTTGAAGCACCTTGCGCACCAGGGCGGGCGGCTCCATCAGCTTCAGTTGGATGCCGTTGTGGAGGGCCCACCTAAAGATGGATGCCAGAAGCCCCACGCCGCCGGCATCGATGCCAACCATGTCGGCGACATCAAGCACAATGACCTGCTTGCCGGTCCGAAACGTCATGGCGCTTGTGAGCCTGGCAGTCGCCTCGCCGCGTAGAAGCCGGCCCGAACAGCGCACAATCGCCAATTCCCCAAAATCGTGGACGGTCACCCAGAACATACTCAACCCCCGATTCGCGGTTGTTCCTCTGGCAATCGCCCTTGTACCGCGCAAGAGGCAGACTAGACGCTGTCGGCGGCAGTAGTCCTTTGGCGGAGCTTAAATGTTGCTGATAAATTTCTGGAAGCCGGCCGCCGGGTCCCTTCCAGTCCCGAGAAGACTCATAGCTGTCACAAGAGGCCACCTTCGGCCCGCGCGGGCGCCCAGCCGGCCGGAGGATGGACAGCCCTGGCCGGGGGTGGCTCCTCTGTAAAGACGACCCAGAAACGTGGGAAAAGGCACTCCCGCAGGGGTGATATTTCGCAGCCCGACCCCTGGCCTGCCGAACGACCGTTCGGGAAAACGAGTATAAGTCGTTGATAACAGATGTCTTAGCTTTGCCTCAGTTCTTCTGACAAGGCTCCCGTTTTGGCATCCCAGATGCCCTTACTCTAATCGTTACGAATCAGGCAAGGCTGGGCTCAGAATGATCCTGGAGTGTGGGGAATGCAGCAAAGAGCGAGTAACCAAGGGATGGACAATAAGTCGTGGACGGCCCGAGAGGCTTATCTGCTGGCCATGGTCACGCTGTTCGTGGGCCTGATCGCCGGCTACCTGTTCCACGGCAGTTCTACGCCTTCGACAACCACGGCGGCGGCGCCGCAGGTCGGGGGCATGCCGCCCGCTGCCCCGGACACGCTGCAATCACCTGAACAATTGAGAGTGCTGGTGCAGCCGATGCTGGACGCGGCCCGCGCCAACCCCAGCGATCCCGGGCCTCTGGTGCAGATCGGCAACACCTATTACGACCACAAGTTCTACGCCGAGGCCATCACCTACTACCAGAAGGCGCTGGCGCTGAAGCCCAACGACGTCAACGTGCGTACCGACCTGGGCACGGCCCTGTGGTACACGGGCTCGGCCAAGGAAGCGGTGGCGGAATTCGAGAAATCGCTCAAGGTCGATCCCAACCACGCGCAAACCCTGTTCAACATGGGCGTGGTGAAGCTGAACGGGCTGAACGACAAGAAGGGCGCCATCGCCGCCTGGCAGCACCTGCTGGATGCGAATCCCAACTATCCGGACCGGCAGAAGGTGCAGGAGATGCTGCAGAAGGCGAAGGGGCAAGGCTGAGCCATGAGCGAGACCGCATCCATCCAGCAGCTCCTCGACGACCATAAGTACTCGGAGACGCGCTTCGCCGAGCTGGAGGGCCTGCTGCAGGAGTTCAAGCTCGACCATTCCTGGACGGCCGAGCGGGTGCGCACCTTCGAAGCTTTCGCCCAGTACTTCCGGGGCGAGCTGATCGTGCACATGCGCAAGGAGGACGAGATCCTCTATCCTGCGCTGGAGGAGTTCCTGCCCCGCGACGTGGGCCCGCTGATGGTGCTGCGCACCGAGCACGACGACATCGTCTCCAACTTCAGCCGCATGGAAAAAGCGCACCAGCTCATGCTGCAGGGCAATCTCCGCCCCGAGGTGGTGCAGAAGTTCCTGTTCTTCGGCGCCACCCTGCTGCAGATCCTCCGCGACCACGCCTACAAGGAAGAGCGGATCCTGTTCCCCATGGTGGCGCGCTTCCTCAAGCCCGACCTGGATGCGCGCATCGCCGGCGACATGGAGACGCTGGCCCGCTGCATCCGGGAGAACGTCGAAGCCGGCCGGGCGTAAATCCCCCTACCTCAGATCCTTCAGATCCTCGGCAGCCTGGCGGAGATCGCCGGGGCGGCCGAGATCGCGCCAGCGGTATTGGTCGGCGCGGAAGCCGGCGATCTTCTCGCCTTGTGCCGCCAGGCGGAGGTAGCAGGGGACGATGGGAAAGGCGCGCTGCTCCGACATCAGCGAAAAGATCCGAGGAGAAATGACGTGGATGCCGCAAAAAGCCAGGGCCTGGGGCTGCGGGCAGGGACGCGCCATCTCGGGCGCCAGGTCGCCGGAGTGGCGGCCGCACAGCAGCGAATCGCGGTCGAAAAGCAGGTAGCGCGAGGACTGGCGCTGCTGCACGGCGAGGGTGGCGAGCGCGGCGCGGCGGCGGTGCTCCTCAGCCAGGCGGGCGAGGTCGATGTCGCTGATGACGTCCACGTTGTGCACGAGGAACGGCTCGTCCGGCCGCTCGAGGAAGAACCACGCCGCCTTCTTCAGCCCGCCGCCGGTGTCGAGCAGCAGGTCGTCCTCGCGCGAGAGCTCGATGCGCATG
>DATKKJ010000134.1 GCA_035543055.1 Terriglobales bacterium
ACCAACCCCGGGTCTGCAACATGTCCGCCTCGGCCATGGTCGAGACGGCGATGCCTTTCATTGTGCCGGTGACTTCCTCGCTGGCCTCCAGCACGATCTTGGCATCGTTGAAGTGGGTGGTGGCCTTCACGATGGCGCGGGCGCGGCGCTCCGCCTCGTCCCGCTCCTTGGCGTTACTCAGGTCGAGCGGCGTCGCCTTGTCCTTCATGAAGATGCCGGAGCCGACGAACACCGACTCCGCCCCGAGCTGCATCATCATCGCGGCGTCAGCGGGCGTGGCAATGCCGCCGGCGGAGAAGTTGGGCACCGGCAGCTTGCCGGCCTTGGCGACCATGCGCACCAGTTCATAGGGAGCCTGGTGGTTCTTGGCCGCGGCGTAGAGTTCTTCGTCGTTCATCACAGTCAGGGCGCGCATCTCGCTGATGATCTGGCGCATGTGTTTGACCGCGTGCACCACGTCGCCGGTCCCGGCCTCGCCCTTGGTGCGGATCATGGCTGCCCCCTCGGCGATGCGCCGCAAGGCTTCGCCCAGGTTGCGCGCGCCGCACACGAACGGGACCTTGAACGCGTGCTTGTCCACGTGGTGCGCTTCATCGGCCGGAGTAAGGACCTCGGACTCGTCGATGTAATCCACGCCCAGCGCCTCCAGCACCTGGGCCTCGGCGAAGTGCCCGATCCGGCACTTGGCCATCACCGGGATGGAAACCGCGCCCATGATCTCGCGGATCTTCCGGGGGTTCGCCATGCGGGCCACGCCGCCCTCCTGGCGGATCTGGGCGGGCACGCGCTCCAGCGCCATCACCGACACTGCCCCGGCCTCTTCCGCCACCTTCGCCTGCTCCGCGCTGGTGACGTCCATGATGACTCCGCCCTTCATCATCTCCGCCAGGCCGGTCTTCAGCCGCAGCCCGCTCCCGCCATTGTTCGTTGACATTTCCGTTCTCCTTCGCTTGTATCGCTGCTCCAGCCTCTAAGGTAGAACCTAGAATGGACTTGTTACAAGGTCCATTTTATGAGTAACTGATAGAGCCATTATATGCCCAAGACCGCGGTACACGTGGCCCTGGCCGGGGTGGACCTGGACCGGCGCCGGCCCAACTCCCTCGCCGGCCAGCTCTACGAGGGACTGCGCCAGGCCGTCTTGCGCGGCCAGATACGCCGGGGCGAACGTCTGCCCTCGACCCGTCTCCTGGCGGCGGATCTCGCCGTCTCCCGCAATACCGTCACCAGTGCCTACGAGCAGCTGCTGGCGGAGGGCTATATCGAGGCTAAGGTCGGGTCGGGAACCTGTGTCGCCCGCTCCTTGCCGGACGAGCTGCTCTCGGCCAGTGCCGGCGCGGTGAAGGTCCACAAGAAGCGGGGGCGAAACCACTCCCTCTCCACGCGAGGAAAGTTGCTTTCCAGCCGCCCGGTGCGGGTGCTGACCGTCGGCGGACGCCCGCAACCCTTCGCCTCGGGGCTGCCCGATTTACATGAGTTCCCATTCGTGACCTGGGCGCGGCTGATGGCGCGCCACTGGCGCCGCCCGGGGTACAACCTGGTCGGCTACGGTGACCCCGCCGGCTACAAGCCGCTGCGCGAAGCCATCGCCGCGTACTTGCGAGGCTCGCGGGCGGTGCGCTGCGAGACCGAGCAGATCGTCATCGTCAGCGGCTCGCAGCAGGCGCTGGACATCTCGGCCCGCCTGCTGCTCGACCCCGGCAACACCGCGCTGCTCGAAGATCCCGGCTATCCGGGTGCTCGGGTCGCGCTGCTGGCTGCGGGCGCGTCCCTGGTGCGGCTTCCGGTGGATGCGGAGGGCGCGGACATTCACGCGGTCCAGCCCTCAGCGCGTCCGGCGCAGGTCGCCTTCGTCACGCCCTCTCATCATTTCCCTCTGGGCGTGACCATGAGCATCACCCGCCGGCTGGCGCTGCTGGAGTGGGCGGAGCGTACCGGGGCCTGGATCCTCGAGGACGACTACGACAGCGAGTACCGCTATCGCGGCAAGCCGCTGCCTTCGTTGCAGGGGCTGGATCCCGCAGGCCGGGTGGTTTACATGGGCAGCTTCAGCAAGACAATGTTCCCCTCGCTGCGCCTGGGATTCATCGTGCTGCCCGCCGAACTGGTGGAAGCTTTTCGCCGGGCACGCTCGGTCATCGACGGCCATTCGCCCATGACCGAGCAGGCGGTGCTGGCCGACTTCATCTCCGAGGGACACTTCGCCCGCCACATCCGCCGCATGCGGGCGCTCTACGCGGAGCGGCAGTCGGCACTGGTGGAGACGGCGGGAAGGGAACTGGCCGGCCGGCTGGAGGTCCGTCCTTCCGACGGCGGCATGCACCTGGTGGGCTGGCTGCCGGAAGGCGCCGATGACGTCAAAGCCTCGGAGAAGGCGCTGGCACAGGGCGTCTACACCCGCCCGTTGTCGTCGTGCTCGGCGTCCAAGGTTCGCCGCGGCGGGCTGTTGCTGGGCTACGCTGCGCTCACCATCCCGCAGATCCGGGAGGGGGTTCGGAAGCTGGCGCAAGCTCTGAGGTAGTGCTGGCCTTCAGGCCAGCGGTCCATTGCTCACATGACGACAGCTCTAGCCTCGGAGGAACTGGAGGCACCTCAGCGGCTAAAGCCGCTCCCCTTTGCCGAGCCCAACGCTGGGCTCAAGCTCGGCATTACCTCCGCGTCGCCCGCTTCAGGTACTTGGCGAACATCTTGTGAGGATCGATAGCCACGAATACGGCGCGGCCGCGGGCCAGCACCTCGCCCTTCTCGTTGCGGATCTCGCCTTCGTTCACGTGACGCCGGCCACGGATGTACTTGGACCGCCCTTCGACCACCAGTGGCTTGTGCAGCGGCACTGGCTTCAAGTACTCGACGGTCATCTCCCGAGTCAGCGCGATCACGTGCTTCAGCTTGTTCACCTTGCCCATGGCCTCGTCGAGGACGGTGGCGATGATGCCGCCATGGGCGTGCTTGGGCGGCCCCCAGTAACGTTGCGCCAGCTTGAAGCGGGCGACGAAGCTCTCCGTCTCCGCGTGGTAGAAGAACTTCAGGTGCATGCCGTGGGGATTGTCCTTGCCGCAAGCGAAACAAAGGTTGCGGCGCAGGACGGGGTGCTTGCTGGGGTCGTGTCCGGGAACGCGTCTCTTGGCCATGTGCGTGAGGATGTGGGCTGGATTCTAACAGTGGGCAAGTCGCAAGTCAGGAGTCGCAAGGATGCACGAGGTCAGCCTGCGACCTGCGACTCACGACTTGCGACCAGTCTCGCTAAGTCTTTGCTGCATTTGGTCTTCCGCCGTTCAGGTTTCTGGTTGCTCACTTCGCTGTACAATAACGACACTACGCTGCGCGTAGCCGCGTCCTTAATGATTTTTTGCTGTACGGGTTCCGCTATCCCTGTTTATTCTAAGTAACTTGGACTGGCTCGGCGACGGCATCTGCTTGCCCCGCGGGTGCCCAGTCCTGATCGACCCCTGCCCAGGAGGCTTGTAGATGGCGGAGTTAGAGACCAAGAGCTACCACGCGAACAATTTCGTGCGGGCGTTCCGTCGCTGGTTGGTTCCTTACGTGCAGTCGCGCATCATGGCGGACCAGTTCCGCCCGCTGCTGTCGTACCTGTTCACCGAGTGGAAGTGCAACGTCGACTGCCACTACTGCTGGGCCTTCAACAACAAGGTCAAGGGGATGACGGAAGAGACCGCCATCCGCTCCATCGACTGGCTGAAGTCGGTGGGCTGCCGGGTGATCGCCATCATGGGGGGCGAGCCCCTGCTGCGCCGCGACATGATCCTCAAGGTCGTCGATTACGGCACCAAGAACGGCTTCTTTGTGTACCTGCCCACCAACGGCATCCTGATGAACGAGGATTTCATCGACCGTGTGGGTGACCTGGGCGTGGCTGCCATCAACCTGGCGGTGGACGCGCTGGAAGAGAGGCCGGGGCTGCCCAAGAACCTGAAGCGCATCCGCAAGCAGTTCGACTACCTGGTCAAGCAGCAGCAAAAGTACGGCTACATGATCGTGTTCAACACGAACATCTGCCGGAACAATATCGAGGACGTATACCAGCTGACCGAGATCGCGCACGACGCCGGCATTTCGACCGACGTCCACATCAACGAGCCGCCCTACATCGAGCAGCCGCACTTCCAGCATCTGAACGACAACGTCACCTACATCATGAAGGAAGACTGGCCGCGGGTGGACGAGATCCTGGACTGGCTGATCGAAAAGAACGCGCAAGGCTACATCATGGTCAACAGCAAGGACCACTTGCGCAAGATGAAGGACTTCATGCGCGGCATCACCTACCCGTGGAACTGCCGCGCCGGGCACAACTCGTGCGTCATACGCACCGACGGCACACTGGCACCGTGTTTCCCGATGTATAGCGAGACCAAGGTGGACTGGGGAACGATCGAGAACCCGAAGTTCGACAACGCTCAGCTCGACGAGATGAAGAAGGTGTGCAACTCGCACTGCCTCTCCACCTGCCAGTACGTGCTCGGCTACTACTACAATAACGCGCACGTGCTGCGCTGGATCCTCAAGCAAGGGCTGCACGGCTGGACCGGCCGCGCCAGCACCGACGCATAGACCTTCCCCTGCGCTCCCCGTCCAGGGCCCTCGCCGGTGCGAGGGCCTTCTTGTTGCGTCAATTTCTCTTCCTCGTATGGTTAATTCTTGACATAATCCTGCCCCTCCCCCCAGGGAGCTATCCATGACTGCCCGGACCGCGGCCACCTCCGCTGCCGAAGGACCCACTGTCAACCAGTCGGTTGTCATCTTCACGACCGACACCCTGGTGCCTCCCGAGGCGGAGCAATATCTGGCCCCGCATTTTGAGACCATGTGCCTGGATTCGTGGGATGGGACAGCGGTGGCTTTGGAGCGCCTGGCGCCGAATGCGCTACTCCTCGACATCGACACCGTAGGCGAGAGCACGAACGATGGATTGCGGGCCGTGCAACAGGCCCGCGAGTTGCTGCCGGACATCGTGCTCTTTGCACTCACCCGCTCGGGCAGCCGTCACCTGCGGCTCAAGGCCGAGCAAGCGGGCGCCGACGAGTACTTCGTCGCTCCCCTGGATTTCCGCGAGCTGCGCATCGTCCTGCGCCGCGCCCTCGACAAACGCACCGACGAGCTGGAGAACCGGCGGGTGCAGGAGGAGATCGCCTCCAAGCAGACGTTCTGCGAGCTGATCGGAGGCAGCGAGGAGATGTTGCGGGTGTACGAAGCCATCGAGCGGGTGGCCGCCAGCAACACCACCGTCCTGATCCGCGGTGAGAGCGGGACCGGCAAGGAACTGGTGGCCCGCGCCATCGTGACCTGCAGCCCCAGGGCGGAGAAACCTTTCATCAGCATCAACTGTTCCGCCCTGCCCGACACGCTGATCGAGACCGAGCTGTTCGGGCATGAGAAGGGCGCTTACACCGACGCCCGGGAGGCCCGCGCCGGACATATCGAGCTGGCCCACAGCGGCACCCTCTTTCTCGACGAGATCGCCACCCTGGGCCTTCCCCTGCAGTCCAAGCTGCTGCGGGTGCTGGAGGACCGCACGGTCACTCGCATCGGCGGCAAGACGGCCAAGAAGATCGATTTCCGCCTCATCGCCGCCACCAACGAAGACCTGGAGGAGATGGTGCAGGCGGGCCGTTTCCGCGAGGACCTCTATTACCGCATCAACGTCGTCCCCATCGGCCTGCCGCCCTTACGGGAGCGCCCCGACGACATTCCCATCCTGATCGACCACTTCCTTCGGCGCTATTGCGCCGCCAACAATGTGCCACTCAAGCACATCGACCCGGAGGTGCTGGAAGTCCTCGAGCAGGACCAGTGGCCCGGCAACGTGCGCGAGCTGGAGAACCTGATCCAGCGGCTGGTGCTGATGGCCGATGGGCCCAGCATCAAGATGCGCCACCTGCCGCAGCGCATCCTTTACAACTCCGCCGCCAGCCAGGAATCCATCCTCATCCCCGAAGGCGGGATCCATTTCGACGAAGAAATGGAGCGCATTGAGGCTGCATACGTACGGGCCGCGCTGCGCCGCACTGGCGGCAAGAAGACCGCCGCCGCCGAGCTGTTGCGCATCAATCCCCAGAAAATGAAATACCTCTGCCGCAAGCACAACCTCACTAAGGTTTAAAAAGTGACCGTCATCGAGGTTAAATTTTGACCGAGGTGAGTTTATTGACCGCCCGTTTTGGGCTGAGCCGCCGCCGCCGCGGCCTCTAAGCCCTTCCGAATCAATGGAAGTCGCCTCTATCCCGACCACCCGGACTTTGGCACGCCGAATGCTCTACTACCGGCGTAACGCCGATCGGAAATGAACCCCGGCGGCTAAATCAAAGGATTTTCGAGGGAGGAAGCAATGTCAGTTCAGAAAAAGTCTTTGATCAACTCACAGGCCGCCGCGAAGAAAGCTATCTTAGCTGGCGCGGTGAAGCCAGGAACGGTGAAACCAGGCGCCCTGAAGCCTGGCGCGTTAAAGCCTGGCGCGTTAAAGCCCGGCGCCCTGAAGCCCGGCGCCCTGAAGCCTGGCGCTCTGAAGCCTGGCGCTTTGAAGCCTGGCGCTCTGAAGCCTGGCGCTCTGAAGCCTGGCGCTCTGAAGCCTGGCGCTTTGAAGCCTGGCGCTCTGAAGCCTGGCGCTCTGAAGCCCGGCGCCCTGAAGCCTGGCGCCCTGAAGCCTGGCGCTTTGAAGCCTGGCGCTCTGAAGCCT